>DATFCB010000134.1:0-15407 GCA_035253525.1 Pyrinomonadaceae bacterium
ACACTGCGGCCGGAAGTTTTGTCAGTGGGGCTGACGTTTTGTCAGGCCCGCTCTCGGGGCAGGTAAGCCGGGAAACGTGATAAGATTCGCCCGTGAGGTGTGAAGATGAGCACGAAAGTTCGCGCGACCGTCGAGGATTTATATAGAGTGCCGGGTGATGCCAAGGCTGAGATTGTGAACGGGGAGATAGTTCTGATGTCGCCTACGGGAGATTTGCCGAATCGCGCGGCGGGCGCAATCTACGTCAGCCTCCGCCAGTACGAATCGACAATCGAGAACGGTCGCGCGTATTCTGATAACGCGGGCTTCAAAGTGAATCTTCCGCATCGTGAATCGTTCAGCCCGGACGCAGCGTTTCATACAGGGAAGCCGACGGGCATGAAATTTCTGGAAGGCGCGCCCGTCTTCGCCGTCGAGGTGAGGAGCGCGGGAGATTACGGCCGCAAAGCTGAAGAAGAAATCGCGCTGAAACTCGCTGATTATTTCGCCACCGGGACACTCGTCGTCTGGGACGTTGATTTACTCGGCGAAGACGTGGTCAAAGTTTATCGCGCGAGTGAGCCGACGAGTCCGACCGTTTATCGCCGCGGCGAAACGGCGGAAGCAGAGCCGGCCGTCCCCGGATGGAAGATGCCAGTTGATGCTCTCTTTGATTAGCTCTAACAAGGCAATTCAACGGCGACGTAACTGCGTGACCACTGACCTTCAGCTCTCTTGACAGGCGAAACGCTGAATGTTTCAATACATGCAGCGAACAAGCGTGGTGAGTTAAGGCAACTTGCGGCCACGTAAAATAAACTGCTAAACAGCTCGGCGAGTCTTTCCCGCGGAAGACCAATCGAATAGGCTCTGGGAAGCCCCGCGTTGTTTCGGCGCGGGGCTTTCAGTTTGCTGCCCCGGCCTAAAGACTCAGCCCGGAAGGACGAGCAGAATACGAGATGAGCAAATTTCTTGACGCGTTGAAAGAGCGCATCGTCGTCTTCGACGGCGCGATGGGCACGAACCTACAGGCGCAGAACCTGACCGAGCAGGACTACGGCGGGTTGCAGTTCGAGGGCTGCCCGGAGTACCTCTTAATCACCAAGCCCGAAGCGATTGAGAAAGTCCACACGGCCTTCTTCGACGTTGGCTGCGACGTGGTGGAGACCAACTCCTTCGGCGGGACTTCGGTCGTCCTCGCGGAATATCAGATTCCGCACATGGCCTATGAATTAAATTTCAAGGCCGCCGAACTCGCGCGCAAGATCGCCGCCGACTACTCAACAAAAGAGAAGCCGCGATGGGTCGCGGGCTCAATGGGGCCTGGCACAAAACTCCCGACGCTCGGCCACATCGCTTACAAAGATTTGAAGGCAGCGTACAGTGAACAGGTGCGCGGCCTCTTCGACGGCGGCGTGGACCTTTTCATTGTCGAGACCTGCCAGGACTTGTTGCAGACGAAGGCCGCGCTCGCAGCCATCTTCGAGCACTTCGAGCAGACGAAGCGGCGCTTGCCCGTCATCGCTCAGGTGACCATCGAAATCTTCGGCACGATGCTCAACGGCACGGAGATCAGCGCCGCGCTGACCGCGCTCGAACCTTTCCCGATTGACGTTATCGGCATGAACTGCGGCACGGGGCCGAAGCACATGACCGAGAGCATACGCTACCTCTGCGAGAACGCTCCGCTGCCCGTCTCGGTGCTCCCGAACGCGGGGCTGCCCGAAGTCAAAGATGGCGCGCAGCACTACAATGAAACGCCGGAGACTTTCACCGCGCAGATTACACACTTCGCCAGGGACTTCGGCGTCAACGTCGTCGGCGGTTGCTGCGGCACGACGCCCGCGCATTTGAAGTCGGTCGTCGAAGCGATGCAGCAGGTGACGCCGAAGGCGCGCGACGCGCGACTCGTGCCCTCAGTCTCGTCCATCTACATACAACAACCTTACGTGCAGGACGCTTCATTCCTGATCGTCGGCGAGCGAGTCAACGCTTCGGGGTCGAAGAAGATGCGCGACCTTCTGAACGCGGAGGATTGGGACGGGCTTGTCAGTCTCGCGCGCGAGCAGGAGCGCGAGGGCGCGCACGTCCTGGACGTGAACGTGGACTACGTCGGACGCGACGGCGAGCGCGACATGCACGAGCTGGCCTCGCGGCTCGTGACGAACGTCAAAATCCCGCTCATGTTCGACTCGACCGAGTGGCAGAAGATGGAGGCCGGGCTCGAACACGCGGGCGGCAAGTCAATCCTCAACTCGACCAACTACGAGGATGGCGAGCCGCGCTTCGCCAAGGTTTTGGAGTTGTGCAAGCGCTACGGCGCGGGCGTCGTCATCGGCACGATTGACGAGCAGGGCATGGCGCGCACATCGGACGGCAAGTTCGAGATAGCCCGGCGCGCTTACGAACAGGCCACCACGAAATACGACATTCCGGCGCACGACATTTTCTTCGACCCGCTGGCGCTGCCCATCTCGACGGGGATAGAGGAAGACCGCCGCAACGCGCTCGAAACGATTGAGGCCATCCGGCGCATCAAGGCGGAACTGCCCGAGTGTCTGACCATCCTCGGCGTCTCGAACGTTTCGTTCGGCCTCAATCCCGCGTCGCGCATTGCGCTTAACTCCGTCTTCCTGCATGAAGCGGTCGAGGCCGGCCTCGACGCGGCGATTGTCAACGCGAGCAAGATACTGCCCCTCAACCGCATCGGCGTCCGCGAGAGCGAGGTGGCGCTCGACCTGATTTACGACCGGCGCAAATTCGAGGGCGACATCTGCACCTATGACCCGCTGACGGAGTTCACGAAACTCTTCGAGGGGGTTTCGGCCAAGAGCACGAAGAAGGATTTGTCAGAGCTTCCGGTCGAGGAACGGCTCAAGCGCCACATCATTGACGGCGAAAAGATCGGCCTCGAAGACAATCTCAAGCTCGCGCTCGAAAACCACCCGGCGCTCGACATCATCAACAACATTCTGCTCGACGGGATGAAAGTCGTCGGCGATCTTTTCGGCAGCGGGCAGATGCAACTCCCCTTCGTCCTGCAATCGGCCGAGGTGATGAAGGCGGCCGTGCGCTTCCTCGAACCCCACATGGAGAAGAAGGGCGGCGCGACCGCGAAGGGGACGATGGTGCTCGCCACGGTCAAGGGCGACGTGCACGACATAGGCAAGAACCTGGTGGACATCATCCTGACCAACAACGGCTACAAGGTGGTCAACCTCGGCATCAAGCAGCAGATCGAAGACATCCTGCGCGCGGCCGATGAGCACAGTGCGGACGCCATAGGCATGAGCGGCCTGCTCGTCAAGTCCACGCTCATCATGCGTGACAACTTGGAGTTGATGAACGAGCGCGGCATTTCTGTGCCAGTCGTCCTCGGCGGCGCGGCGCTGACCCGCCGCTACGTCGAAGACGACCTGAAGACGCTTTATCAGGGCGCGCTCTTCTACGCCCGCGACGCCTTCGACGGCCTGCACACGATGGACGAGTTGACGGGCGGCGGCGGTGCGGCGCGCGAAAAAGATGAGGCTCGGTCTTCGGCAAGGGCTGCGTCGTCGAACGGCGACGGAAAGCCCGCTGCGGATGACGCGGAGGATTTGGTCGGCGAAGACGCCAAGCTGGGCATCCGCAAACAACTGAAGCCGCGAGCGGCGACTCGTGTCTCCGGCGACACGACGCACACGCGGCGCTCGGACGTGAATCTGAATGTGCCAATCCCGCGCGCGCCCTTCTACGGCTCGCGCGTCGTCGAAGACATCCCGCTCGACGACGTGTTCGCGTTCGTCAACGAGACGGCGCTCTTCAAAGGGCAGTGGCAGTTCAAGCAGGGGAAGAAGAGCGCGGAGGAGTATCGCCAGTTGGTCGCGGAGCACGTCCGCCCGGCCTACGAGGCTCTGAAGGAGCGCTCGAAGCGCGAGCGTCTTCTCGTGCCGCGCGTCGTCTACGGCTACTTCCCGGCTCAGTCCGAGGGCAACGACCTCGTCATCTACCACGACGATGAAAGAACAGAGCGCATGCGCTTCACCTTCCCGCGCCAGCCCGAAGGCAAGCGCCTCTGCCTCGCCGACTATTTCGCCTCGAAGGAGTCGGGCCGCATGGACGTGGCCCCGTTTCATCTTGTGACGATGGGGCGGCGCGCGAGCCAGTACGCGCGGGAGTTGTTCGAGTCGGACAACTACACGGACTATCTCTTCTTCCACGGCCTGAGTGTGGAGTCGGCCGAAGCGCTCGCGGAACTCTGGCACAAACGCATACGCGAGGAACTGGGAATCGCGTCGCGCGACGCCGCCGAGTTGACGAAGCTCTTCCACCAGGGATATCAAGGCTCGCGCTTCAGCTTCGGCTACCCGGCCTGCCCGAACCTGGAAGACCAGACGAAGCTGTTCGAGTTGTTAGACCCGTCGCGCATAGACGTGGAGCTGACCGAGGAGTTTCAGTTAGACCCCGAGCAGTCAACCTCCGCGATCATCGTGCACCACGAGGAAGCGAAGTATTTTTCGATAGATTAAAAATAAGTTTCAGGTTTCAGGTTTAAGGTTTCAAGTTATAAAGCCGAGAACCTGAAACCTGAAACCTGAAACCTGAAACTTGGAACCCACTACAGACCCCACGCCGGAGGAATTGGCCGTTCTCTCGCGCATCGAGCGCTTCGCGTTCTTTCAGGCGCACGAGATGAACCAGGGGCGCTGGAAGCGTTTCTGGACGTGGTGCCAGCGGCACATCGGCTCGCGCTGGATTCAGGTCGCGACTTACAACCTGATGCACGTCTACGGCCTCGAACACGTCGAGGCCACTGACACAGAGCGCCCGCTCCTGCTCGTCGCCAACCACCGCTCGTTCTTCGACATGTACGCCGTCTCAAGCGTCCTCTTCCGGCGCACGAAGCGGCCCATGAAGCTCTTCTTCCCGGTGCGCGCGCGCTTCTTCTACGAGTCGTTCTTGGGCGTCGCGATCAACTTCCTGGCCGGCTGGTGGTCCATGTACCCGCCCATCTTCGCGGAGGAAGCGCCGGAGAAGCGCGCCTTCGACAAGTTTTCGATTCGCCGTCTGACGGAGCTTTGCAGCCGGGGCCACGCGCACGTCATAGGCTTTCACCCGGAGGGGACGCGCAACCTGAACTCTGACCCGTACTCTTACTTGCGCGCGCAGCCCGGCGTGGGCAAGCTGATTAAGGAGGCGCGGCCGCAGGTCGTCCCCGTCTTCATCGCCGGGCTCGGCAACAAGGCCGTCCGCCAGATAGTGGGCAACTGGCGCGGGGGCGAGCCCATACGCATACACTTCGGTCCACGGATTGACTTGTCCGAGTTCCTGGCGCGCCCCGACCGCGTCCGCACCTACAAAGAGATCGCCGACCACCTGATGAGCAAGGTCGCGGAACTCGGCGAAGTAGATAGAAAGATGTTTACAAGACAGTGATAAGTGATAAGTGATAAGTGATAAGAAAACCCCTCTTTCTTTTGCTCATCACTTATCACTTATCACTCATCACTTATCACTTATCACTTATGTTGCTTCCGCTCGTCATCGTCAATCCCGCTTCCGGCGGAAATTCTACACGAGGCTCGTGGCCCGCGATTGCCGCCGATCTGGCGACGCACTTCGGCGCGTTCAATTGCGCGTTCACGGAGGGGCCGGGAGGCGGGCGCGTGCTGGGCGCGCGCGGGGCTGAAGAGGGAAGAAGCCTAATCATCGCGTGCGGCGGCGATGGCACAATTTCGGAGGTCGCGAACGGGATTCTGGAATCGGGCCGGGACGTGGAATTGGGGATTCTGCCGAGCGGCACGGGCGGGGACTTTCGCCGCACGCTCGACATCCCGGCGCGCTCAGCGGACGCCGCCCGCTTACTGCGGCGCGGCCGCGCGCGTCGCATAGACGTGGGCCGCGTCACTTATCTCAATGACGAGGGCGCGGAAGAAACCAGACACCTGCTCGGCGTCGCCTCCGTCGGGATGAGCACGGACATCATCAATCGCGTGAAGGAGGACAATTCGCGTTGGCTCCCGACGGCCGGTGCCGGGCGTCTCAAGAGCAAGCTCTCTTTCGCGTTGGCCGGCGCGCGGACGACCATGTCGCTGCCGCAGACGAATGTCGTCGTGAGTCTGGACGAAGGGCCTTCGCGCCGCCTGACGGTCGCCAACTTCTGCGTCGCCAACGCGCGCTACTTCGGCGGCGGGATGAAGGTCGCGCCCGAAGCCCTGCTCGATGACGGGCGTTTCGACGTTATCTCAATCGGCGACCTCTCCGCGCTCAAGATTCTCGCAAACGCCCACAAGCTCTACAGGGGCACGCACCTCGACATGGACGAGGTCCACGCGACGCGGGCGCGCGTCGTCACCGTCAAGCCCGCCCGTAAAAATCAGGAAGTGGCGATTGAGATTGACGGCGAGTTGCCGGGCCGCCTGCCCGCGCGCTTTGAGATTCTGCCGAAGGCGCTAAGAGTGAGATGTTCTGCGAGCGTGTAGTCTAAGGCGCTTCGACCTGAATCACTTTATCAATCCTCAGATAATGTGCCGTGTTGATGTTGAATGATTTGTGGTTCACCTTGAACACGTCAGCACCGACCTCAAGAATTGAGTCGTAGCTCTCGGGCGCGTTCGGGGCGTGCAGTTTGATGTCAATGACACCGGCCGCGAGGTCTACATTGATCGTGAGTGTCCGCCCTTTGAGGCTCTTCAACACAGATTTCATTTTGTCCATCAACATTCACCTCACTCTCACTGGCGCTTAATCGAACGCCCCGCCGCCGAGGAAGTTCTCGCGCAGATATTTGACGGTGTCGAGCAGTGTCTCGCCCGGATCGCGGGGGGAGAAGCCGAGTTCGCGCTCGGCCTTTGACGAGTTGAGATACCAGAAGTATTCCGCCATCTCGACCGCGGCGGGCTCGACCGGCGGGGCCTTGTCCCATTGTTTGTAGAAGGCGTGTATGAGTTGCGAGCCGGCGACGGCGAGCTTCGAGGGGAGCGAGAGGCGCGGCGCGCGGACGCCAGTTAATCTTTCGAGGCGGCCGAAGAACTTTTCAAATGTCCAGTTGGCGCTCCCCAAAAGGTAACGCTCGCCATGTTTCCCATTCTTCATGGCGGCGGGGAAAGCGGCGGCCGCGTCGCGCACGTCAACGAAGCTCAGGCCGCCCGTAGGAACGGCGCTGATCTTGCGCGCCAGAAAATCGAGCACGACTTTCGTGGAACTCAGGCGCTCGTCGCCTGGGCCGAGCAGCAGGCTCGGGTTGAGGATGACGAGGCGATTGCCAGGCCCGTCGAAACGCTCCAACGCGGTGCGCTCCTGGTAGAGCTTGCTGGCGTAGTAGGGCCAGCGCCCTATGATGTCAACGGGCTCGGAGCCGCGCTCGTCCGGCGTCTCTTCGCCCTTCTCGCGCACCGCAATCGTCCCGCTCGTAGACGCCATCACAATCGTCTCGACGCCTTCGGTGCGCGCCGCGTCGCACAGGATGCGGGTCCCGTCCACGTGGACCGAGTACATCGCGCGCGCGTCGCCGTCGTCGCGCGAGACGCGCCCCGCCAGGTGATAAATCTCCGCCACGCCCTCGACCGCGCGCCGCACGTCCTCGGCCTCCGTGATCGAGCCTTCGATTGCCTCGACGCCAAGCTCGGTAAGCCACGCGGGCGGATCGGTCGTCAGCACGCGCAGATTCTTCGCACCAGCGACGATAAGCTGCCGCACCAGGTGAGAGCCAAGAAAGCCCGTCCCGCCCGTGACCAGGATTACGGGCTGCGGACGCCGCGCAATCGCCGTGCTCTTTTTTGTGCCAGCCTTCGCCGCAGCCTTCGCCGGGCTTTTGCGCGCCACACGTTTTTTAGTTTTCGTCGCTACCATACATAAAAAGTAATAAGTGATGAGTGATGAGTGATAAGTTAAGACCGCCTGCTTTTACTTATCACTTATCACTTATCACTTATCACCGCCTTTTAGTCTCCCGTGACCGTCAAATGCTCCGCTTGTTCGTCGGTTGTCGTCGTGCCGCCGCTGCGTGCGGCGCGACGCTCGTCCTTCCAGCGTTTGCGCAGCGCGCGTGCGTCGAAGGCGTGGCGCGTGCCGTCGCGCAGGTTCTCGACCGAGTGCTGCGTGAGCGCTGCTATCAAGCGATAGGCTTCGGCGCGGGCCATCCCTTTCGTCAACTCTTCCAGCTCTTCGTAAGAGAGATAGCGCCCGATGCGCGCGCCTATGTCGCGGCTGCGGATGAGGGTCGAGCCCTTGGGCATCGCCTCGTAAGTGCCGTGGACGTAGACGGGCAAAATCCCTACGCGGCAGGCGAGCGCGAGATATCCTATGACCGGCTTAAACTCCGCCAGCTCGCCCGTCAGAGAGCGCGTGCCTTCGGGGAAGATGAGCGCGTTGAAGCCGCGCTCCAAAAACGAGCGCGCGTGGCGCAAGGACTGGCGCAAGCTCCCGCTGCGCTCAATCGGCACGAGGTTCGTGAAGTTCTCCATGTAGGCGCGCTTGTACTTGTTGTCGAAGAAGTAGTCGGCGGCCGCGAGCGCGACCATGTCCTTGCCCGCATTCCCGAGTGCCATCTTGACGAGTCCCATGTCGAGGTGCGACGTGTGGTTCGGCGCGACGATGAAGTTCGTGTGGACGGGAATGTTGACGCGGCCCTCATACTTCGTGTGCAGAAACCTGTCGTAGAAGACGCGCTGCAAGGCGTCGAGTCCCTTGTTCCCTATGTCGCGGACGAAGGCCGGGATGTGAATCTCGTCGGCTGGCTCGGCGTCCGTGTGCGCCTCCGCCTCTTTGCGCGCGGTGGCGGGCGCGTTGCGCGTGACGACGGTGGCGAGTTCGCGCAGGTCGTGGACTTCCGTCAGGGTGTTCGGAGACTTGAGCGCGCCGCCCGCGTTCTCAATCGCGGTCGCGAGTTCCACATACATCAGGCTGTCGAACCCTAAGTCGGAGAGGCGCGATTCGAGCTTGATCTCGTTGCGCGGGCGCGACGAGACGGCGGCGACGATGTTGATGAGCCAGGTGGCGTCGCCCTCTTTCTCGTCGCGCGAGGCGACGCGCGAGGTGGCCTTCGCGCTCTTCTCAAGGACTTCGAGCGTGTCCAGCACCTCATTGCGCTTGACCTTGCGCGTCGCGGTGCGCGGCAAATCCGCGTCCCAGAAATGAAAGACCTTGACCCGCTTGGCGAAGGCGAGCGACGAGGACACGTCGCGGAAGTGTTCCTCTATGCGCTTACGTACTTCCTCGCGTGTGAGCGCTGTATCGTGCTCATAATTTGGCACAACCATGCACGCGACTTTTTCGCCGAGGCCGTCGGGAAGTCCGACGACGCTCAACTCCTTGATGAAAGGTGACGTGTCGTAAGCCTCCTCGACCTCGTCCGGGTAGACGTTCTTGCCCGAGGCGTCGAGGATGATGTCTTTCGAGCGGCCGACCAAATAGAGATTGCCTTCGTCGTCGAGGCGTCCGATGTCGCCGGTGTGGAGCCAGCGGTTGACGAGCGTGCGGCGCGTGGCGTCCTCGTTCTCGTAGTAGCCGACCATGACGTTCGGCCCGCGCGCGATGACTTCGCCGACGCCCGACGAGTCGGCCTCAAGAATCTTGACTTCAATTCCGGGCAAAGGCTTGCCGACCGTCCCGGCTGAGAGCTTGTTCTGCGGGCGCGTGACTGTGAGCACGGGCGATGCTTCCGTCAGCCCGTAGCCTTCGAGGATGGTAAAGCCGAGGCCGTGAAAATCCTTCTGCACCGCTTCGCTCAAAGCGGAGCCGCCGCTGATGAAGTAGCGTATGCGCCCGCCCATCCCTTCGTGAATCGGGTAGAAAATTAAATGGCCCAGATTGAGCGGCGTCTTGTCGCGCAGCCACGAGTTGACGCGCATCAAGAGGTCCGCCGCGTTGCCTACGAGCTTGCTGCGCTCGTTAAACTTGGTCTTGATGCGGCGGTGCAAGAGTTCCCAGACCGCCGGGACGCCGACCATGCCCGTGACGTGACCGTTCTTGATGGCGCTCGTCAACGCCTCGCTCGACAACTCTTCGAGGTATGTAATCTGCGCGCCGCGACTCAGGGGGGCGAGGAAGCCGGCAGAGAACTCGAACGTGTGGTGGAGCGGGAGCACGGAGAGCACGCCGTCGCTCGTCGTCATGTCAATGATGGAGGTGAGCATGGAGGTCATGCTCGTCAGGTTCCTGTGCGAGAGCATGACCGCCTTGGGCTGGCCCGTCGTGCCGGAGGTGAAGATGAGCGAGGCGACCGTCTGCGCCTGCACGCGCGCGGGCAGCAGACTGATGCGCTCGTCTTCGGTCCGCTCGTCCGCCATCGCGAAGACTTCCTCGAAGCGCCAGATGCGCGCATCCTTTAGCCCGGCCGCTTTCAACCTCTCCTGAAGGTCGTCGTGCTTCTCGTACATCTCCGTACTGACGACAATCCCCGCCGCGTCGCCGGCTTCGGCGAACTGCACGACCTTCTCCGTGGAGAGTTCGGGGTCGAGCGGGATGCAGCTCGCGCCCGCCTTGAGGATGCCGAAGTAGGTCATGCCCCACTCGGGCGCGTTGTGGCTGAGGAGCATGACACGTTGGCCTGGCCGCACGCCCTCGCTCGCCAGGAAGGCGGCGGCGCGTGTCGCGAGTTCGCGCATGTCCGCGTAGGTATATTGTTCTTTCCGGCCGTCGCGTTCGATCCGCATGGCGACGCGCGTCGCGTGGCGCTTGGTCGTGGTCTCGAACAGTTCCAGAAGGTCGCGGTAGGTGTAGACGCGTTTGGGCTGCGCGCGCATGTCCTCTTCGAGCGTGGGGAAGACCCACTTCTTGAGGCCCGGAAAATGCACGTTCATCCAGTAGTCGTACCAGTCGAACTGTTCCGGGTGCCACGCGAGCAAAGGTTGTTCGTCCTTGCGTATGCGCGCCATCAGCGAGCGCACGTTGTCGGCGCGGAAGACGTAGGCGTTCTCGACCGTGAAGGGCCGGAACATGTCGAAGGCTTCTTCGGTCTCGTGCGTCAACTCCTCGAAGCGGTCAACTTTCTGTTTGACCTGGTCAATGACTTCAGAGATGCGGCCGCCGCCCCAGCGCGGGCGCACGCGGTCCAGAAGGTTCGAGACCTTCTTGGCCGCCGCGTTAATCATGGGCGTCGAGGTCCGCTCGAAGTGCGCAGGCGTGACCGGCTTCGTCTCCATCCGCGCCGCAATCTTGTTGACGATCTTGAAGCCCGTCTCCTTCTCATCGAAATATTTCCGCTTGTAGAGGCCGAGCAGGCCGACGATGCGGCGCATGTCGTTCGGGTTCGAGTCGCCGGTCGCGGCTTGATGCACCAGGCGCGGCTCTTCGACGCACGCCTCAGCGGCGACGGCCAGCATGACGGCGGCCACCTGGTCAACGGGCGTGATGTCGAGGATGAGTTTCTCGTTGACGGGAATTAATGACTGGCCCTTGAGCGCGATGAAGATGAGCGGCGCGGTCGTCGTGAAGCCCTCGTTCCATCCGGGGAACGGGTAAGCCAGCGCGGACTCGACGATAGACGGGCGGACGATTGTTCTGATGATGCCGTCTTCGGCGGCGACGAGTTGTTCGCCGAGGCTCTTCGTGTAGGTGTAAATATTGGGCCAGCCCCACCACGCGGCGCGCTCGATGCCGAGGTCTGTCAGGCGCGTGCGCGTCCAGACCTTGCGCTCGCGCGCGACGGCCAGGCCCATCGCGTCCAGATCATCGGGATCGCGCCCCTCCTCGAAGAGACGCTTGCGCGCCTGCTCGCGGAAGCGCGCGGCCATCAGCGCGTCGCGCGCCTCGTCGCGCACGCGGTCGGCTAATTTGGCACAGTCACGTATCTCCTGCTCGACCGAGAACTCGACGCCCCGCATGTCCTCTTCCTCGCGGCGCGGGAAGTAGCCGATGACGGGGTCACTTTCCCAGACCGGGCCTGAGCGGTTGCCCGCGACGAAGCAGGTCGAGACGTGGACGAGCGCGGGCCTCTTCATGCGCTTCGTGAACTTGATGACGTTTTCGGTCCCGACGACGTTGGTGCGGAGTGCGCTCTCAAGCGTCGGGTTGAACGTGACGTTGCCCGCGCTGTTGAGAACGACATCCACGTCGTCCGCGATTGATTGCGCCTCTTCCTCCGTGTAGCCGAGGTTGGTCTCGCCTATGTCGCCGCCGACGATTGCGACCTTGTCGCGTATGAAGCCCTCGAAGGCGTCGCCGTAGCGCTCGCGCAAAGGGTCGAACGGCGGGGCCGTGATGACGTTGTTCCAGAAACGCGTCTCCGACTCTTCCTTGGAGCGCGCGCGCACGGTCACGTAGACGCGCCCGATGTTGGGAAAGCGGTGGAGCAGCATCGAGAGCGTGACTTTGCCGAGAAAGCCGGTCGCCCCGATGATGAAAATCTTTCGGTCAGTAAAAATTTCTGTCGGAGATAGTTTCATCGTTCAATCAGCCCGCAAAGCGGGCGGCATAACAGTAGCCCACGTCGTCAGACGTGGGAACAGTTATCCGAAATTGGGGCGAGCCCCGGAGGGGCGGCATTTAACCCCAGATATAACGCTCATCATATTCAATCCCGTGCTTCCGTAAAAAGCTGAGAAACTCTTCTTTAAAATCAACCTTGCGGTGATGTTCTTCCTGCGTGTCAATATACTTGATAACATCCGGCACGTTCGACTTGCTGACACTGAAAGCGCCGTAACCTTCCTGCCAGTTGAACGTCGTGCGCTTAGGCCATTTCTCGTGGACCCAGCGCGACGAGTTGGCTTTAATCTTCTGCATCGCTTCAGCCACAGCGAGCGAAGGCGGAAAACTGACGAGCAGATGAAGATGATCGGCCGTACCATTAATGGCATACGCTCGTCCTCGGATATTGCGAACGATCCCGCCGATGACAGCTAACAGTTCGCCCTTTATTTCAGACTCAATCAAGGGCAGGCGATCTTTGGTGCTGAAGACGCCGTGCACGAGTAGGTTTGTGTAAGTATGCGCCATTGATGTCGCCCCTCCGGGGCTCGTTCGTCACAACGCATCTCGTTCCCGCGTCTGACGACGCGGGCTATTGTTATGCCGCCCCTGCGGGGCTTGCGGTTTTTGCCGCGCCCGAATTCATCATTCCATGTCGGCGATTCCTATCATGGGCTGGTGCAGCATGGTGATTTCGGCCGAGCGGCCCATGTGGCTGCGGGCCATCGCAATCGCTTCGGTCAGATTGTCGGCTCGGTCCCAGCCGAGCATGGCGGGGACGTGCGCGTTCTCGGCCCCGGCGGCGATGACCTTGCCGACGTGCTGGCGGCCGTTCTCGCCCCAGTACCACATGAAGAACGGGTGCGCGCCGTGATAGGCGTTGCCGCGCCGGTACATCTCCACGTAAGACGGATTATTCGCGAACTCGCGTTCGTACTTCTCGCGCAGGGTGAAAGCGTCGCGCGTTTCGGGCAACAAGCGGTTGAAGAACTCTATGTAGCTCGGGTGGAAATTGTGGTCGAACTCGTCGTAGCACGGGTGATGCAAGATGAGCACGCCGCCCTTCTTCAACAAGGGCTTCCCGCGATAAAAATTGAAATGGTAGCCGAGCGCCATCACCTGCACGAGCAGCGGGTTCAAAATCGAGTAGACGTTATAGGGCGAGATGTCCGGGATGCCTGTGACAAGAATGTCGCACTGGCCTTTAATCGGAATCGCGTACTGGTCGAAACCTTTTTCGATAATCTTCTCGTGGACGGGCTCCGTGCGGCCGGCGTGGCAGGCGATCAGCTCGTACTGCGCGGGCATCGCGTGGAGCATCTTGCGGCGCGCGGCGCGCGGCAGCTTCGACATCGTGCGGCTGATGGTCTCGAACTTGAGGCGGTCGAACGCCGTAAAATCATCCTCATTCTTAAAAAGAAAATCGAGCGCGCCCGTGTACATGCGGTTGTTAATCGCCGTCTCGATGTGGAAGACGTTCATGTGCTCGTCAACCAGTTTCCCTAAGCGCACGACCTTGTGATTCAGCTCCGAGCGCGCGGGGTCCATGTAGCTGTCCGAGTCGCGTATGGTCTGCGGCTCGTGGTGCGCGCGCAAAGATTCGTAATCACATAAACCCACCGCGACGGACTTGTGCCCGCCATCCATCGGGACGAGGTTGATGTTGACGTAGATGACGAGGTCCGATTCGGCGCAGCGGCGGTTAATCTTCAGCGGCTCTTTGTGCTTCGTGTGGCCGAGCGTCACCAAGCCTTCGGGCCATTCGGCGTCGTGGTTGTAGTAGCGGTCGGGATAGAACTCGTCGAAAATCTTTTGGCCCACCATGCGCTTCATCTCCCACTCGGTCATCTTCCGGTGGAGCGAGTTGGCGATGATGATGTGCACGTCGTCAACGCCGTGGCCTGAAAGCATCTCGGCCAGGATTTCGATGACGGTCTGGCGTATGTCGGGCGTCGCCATCGGCGGCAGAGGCAAAGAGATGTCGTCAACCGCAATCGTGACCTTCATGCCCGGAGAGAGTTGGGCGAAGAGCGGGTCGCAGTCGTGCGGGTGGTTGAGCGCGTAGCGAATCGCCGCCTCGCGGTTGGGCAAGCCCTTAATCGGCGGCTTCGGGTAGATCACGCGCGTGCCAATCGGCAAGTCTTCGAGGATGAAATCCTCGCCCGACGGCATCACGCGCGGCGCGCTGTCGCTGTCAATGTAAACGACCGATTCGTGTGTCTTGCGTCTGAGTTGAAGAGACATAAAGTTTCAATTTTTAACGGTGAAAAGACAGTCGTAAGCCAGTAGTCTTGCTTCGCCGCCCTCTATCACCCATAACTTGCCCTCGTAGCAGCTACTGCTCTTCCCTTTGAGAAGATGCATGATGTAGATAGTGCTGGGCGGGGCGGTCGGTGACTTTTGGGACACAAACTCGTGAACGTCAACTTTTTCTACAGTCACGATCTCGCCGGTCTTTTGGCTGATCTCGCGCAGGTTGGCGACGAACTCTTCTTCCTTCTCGGATGATTTAAGCACCGACGAAGCCTGCCGGTAAATCTCCGCAAACTTCGACTGCTTGATTAACTCGCGTAAATTCTTCTCGGCTCGCTCCACCTTGGCCGTGTCTGATTCCGCGCAGCCAGAGGCCGCCGCCAGCAACAGACTTGCGAGAAGAAGAAGCATGGACTTTAAACGAAGGCTGCGGTTCATTGTGACTATTTCAAATTCAAGATCGGCCAATCGTGGTGCAGCGCTGTTTGCTTGAGCCGCATGTCAGGGTTGACGGCCGCCGGGTGGCCGACGACGGAGAGCATGGGAAGGTCCGACATGCTGTCCGTGTAGGCGTAAGAGTCGCTGAGGCTCAAGCCCTCGCGCTCTGCGAAAGTTCGAATCCATGACGCTTTGGTCGCGGCGGCGAGCACGGGAGGCAATAATCTTCCCGTGGCGACGCCGTTGACGAATTCCAGGCGGTTCGCCACGTAGTCGTCAATGCCGAGGTACTTCATCAGGGGCGTGACGGATAAATCGAGCGCGCCGGTGACGACGACCTGGCGCAG
>DATFCB010000135.1:0-8887 GCA_035253525.1 Pyrinomonadaceae bacterium
GCCAAACAGATGCTCAAGCTGATGGAGGCGCTCGAAGACCACGACGACGTGCAAAAAGTCTCCGCCAACTTCGACATCTCAGAAGCCGACATGGAATAGAGGAAGGCAGAAGGTAAAAGGAAAAAGGGAGAACACGCTCCCGCCTGATATTCAGCAACAGCTTCTGTCCTTACTTTTTCCTTTTACCTTTTTACTTTATTATCGTGCGCGTTTTAGGAATTGATCCGGGCAGCGAGACGACGGGCTGGGGCGTGGTCGAGGGCGAGGCACGCCGCTACCGGCTCGTCGAGTACGGGACTATTAAAGCCTCGCCCCGCGAGCGCTTCTCGGCGCGGCTCTTGAAAATCAGCAACGGGATAGAGGCCGTCATCGCGAAGCACAGGCCCGAAGCCTGCTCGGTCGAGGAGGCTTTCTACGCGACCAACGTCAAGGTCGCGCTCAAACTGGGCCAGGTGCGCGGCGTGCTCCTGCTCGCCGCCGAGCGCGCGGGAGTTGAGATTCACGAGTACAGCCCGCGCCTCGTCAAGCAGACGGTCGTCGGCTACGGCAATGCCGAGAAGCACCAGGTTCAGGAGATGGTGCGCGTGCTGCTAGGGCTTCGGAGCGTGCCCGAGCCGCACGACGCGGCCGACGCGCTCGCCATCGCCATCTGCCATTTTCACCACGCGGGTGTGGCGGACCGCATCCTGGCCGCGGAGGCCCGCGTGAAACCGTCCACCCTGTCAACAGCGACCCGTCGCCGCGCGCCACGTTAACACACCCCGCGCGCTCCACCCTTTGACGGGCACGTCGCTTGAATCAACCTCCACCCTCTCAAAAAACGGAGGCAGGGCTATGTCTCTTCACCGCTCGAAGACTAAACTTCTCGCATTCTCAGTCTGTCTGCTATTCCACGCCGCGGCGGCCGTCGCGCAGCAGCGGCGCGCGCCGGAGGGCGGGCAACGCGCCGTCGTCGTTGACGAAAGGCTCGCGGCCTTGCGCGACGGGCCGGACCTTTCGGCGAATCTCTTGCAGAGAATGAGCCGTGGTCGCGCGGTCGCCATACGCGGCGTGAAGCGCTCGCCCGACGGCGTGACCTTTTACCGCGTACTCGTGACACGCAGGACCGGCGGCTGGATTCAGAGCGAAGCCGTCGTCTCGCCGTCGCGCAGGGAGGACGACGCGCGCCTGCTGCGGCTGATTCAGAGTTCGGAAGACTTTGACCGGCTGGTCCGCGCACGCATCTTTCTGGACGTGTTCCCGCGCTCGCAATTACGCCCGGCCGTGCTCCTGCTTTTGGGCGAAGAGGCGGAAAGGAGCGCAGTGAAATTGTCGCGCGACGCCGCGCGCCGTCTCGACGAGAAAGAGATGGCGGCCGGCGGCGCTCCCGTCTTCAGCTACTTCCTTAACTTCAACGGATTAGACCGCTACAGAAGGCAGGGCATCGCTTTCATCTTCGACCGCGCGGCCAAGCGGTTCCATTACGACGGCGCGGCGTGGCGCGAAATCCTGCGCCGCTACCAGCGCGGCCCGGAAGCGGAGCAGGCGCGCAAGCGTCTGGAAGCGCTCGCCGCCGTCACGGCCCGCTGAGTTTTTGAGCGACCTCGCAGAGCATTGCTGTCATTTCCCGTCGTCGCGGTCGGCGGGCAATTCGGAGTGTGCTGGCTGTTGCCGAAAGCAAAACAGCCGGCCCGACCGGGAATTTTCAACCTGTGTTACTATAGGAGCAAACTATGAGTGAACAAGAGCCTGAAAATAAGAACCTCATCAACTTTATCGCCGCCACGGTCGAGTCTATGCGCGACCAGATGGTCTGGACGCGCGGAGAGATGTTCGAGATGCGTAAAGAGATGGCCGAGATGCGCGACCAGTTGGCGACGAAAAGAGACCTTGAGGGGATGGCGACCAAAAGCGATCTTGAGGGGATGGCGACCAAAAGCGACCTCGCGCAGCTTGAGGGGCGGCTGACGACCAAGCTGGAAGTTGAGATTACGATAGTCCGTGGTGACATCGAGCAGGTACACATGCGGCTCGACTCTATTGAGCGCGCGATTCGCGTGAGACTGGACCGCGTGGAGGCGGAGGTGAGCCGGCTGCGAAGCGTGGTCTACCTGCTGGTTAAAGACAGGCCGGACATGCTGCGCCTCCTCGGGGAGACACCCCCCGCGAGCGACGAGGGGCGTCCCTGAAGCGGAAACTAAACGCGCTACCTCGCGGCTTTCATCGCTTCCTGCGCGCGCTTGAATTCCAATTCCTTGAAATCAAAATCCGGGTTCGGCACGTCTATCTTCATCTCGTCCACCTGGCCGCGCGCGTCGAGCGTGAAGGTGACGAAACCTTTGGGGAAGGGGTAGACGATTGAATCGCGCCACTTGACGCGGAAGGTGTCATATTGCCAGTGCTCCAGGTCGCCGACGAAGTTCGGCGAGGGCGCGAGACGTAACACGAGCTTGCCGTTCTCCAGCGCGACCTTCGCGTCGCCGTACATCGCGCCCGTGTAAGTGCCCGCGTATTTTTCGAGCGCCAACGAAGGCTTGGTGTCCTTCGCGCGCCCTGCCTCCAGCTTCTGCTCCTCGCCTTTCTCGGCCTCCTTCGCGGCCTTCGTTCGCGCCAACAACTCCGCGCTCCAATCCCTCGGCGGGACTCCCAGAAACACGTCGAAGATTTTATTCACCATGAAAGACGGCAGCGCCGTCTCGCTGTTACTCAAAACGACGATGCCCAGCTTCTCCTCCGGCATCATCGCAACCTGCGAAATCATCCCGTCCAGGCCGCCGCTGTGCGAGGCGACTTTGCGCCCCTGGTAGTCGCTCAGAACCCAGCCCAGCCCGTAAGTGTTAAAGTGGCGCGTCGGGTTAAACTTCTCGCCCTGCTCGCTGATGGGGATGATGGTGTGCGGCGACCACATCTCGCGCGCAGCCGCCGGGCTGAAAAACTGCTTGCCTTCATATTTGCCGCGGCCGAGTTGGAGCCTGATCCACTGTGCCATTTCCGCGACGTTCGAGTTGATGGCCGCCGCGCCGCCCGCCCCGTCAACCATGCTGTATCGTATGACGCGCAGACGGCCGTCCACCTCGTTGTGCGGCGTCGCCACGTTGTCGCCCGGCTTAAACTTGCTGACGCTCGTCTGCGTCATGGTCATCTTGAGCGGGACGAAGAAACGCTCCCTGACGAACTCGTCCCAACTCTTGCCCGTCACGGCCGCGACCACCTCGCCCGCGGCCAGGAACATGATGTTCTGGTAGCCGTAGCGGCTGCGGAAGCTTGAGGTCGGTTTCAAGTAACGTATGCGGCGCAGGATTTCCTTGCGGTCGTAATTGGATTCATACCAGAGCAGGTCGCCGCCGAAAGTCGCCAGGCCGCTGCGGTGGCTCAAAAGGTCGCGCAGCGTCATCTCGCGCGTGACGTATGGGTCGTAGAGCTGAAATTCCGGCAGGTACTTCGTCACGGGGTCATCCCATCTCACTTTGCCTTCGTCAACCAGAATGGCGAGCGCGGCCGCCGTGAAGGCTTTGGTGTTCGAGGCGATGGCGAAAAGCGTGTGTTCGTCAACCGGCGCGGGCTTGCCCAGCTCGCGCACGCCGTAACCTTTGGCGAAGAGCACGCGGTCGTCTTTGACAATCGCGATGGCGAAGCCGGGAACGTTCCAGTCCTTCATGGCCTTCGTCGCGTATTCGTCAATCTCCTTGAGTTGCGCTTCGGTGGTCTGTGCCCGCGCGAGAGGCGCGAGGCTAAGGAGAACGAAGAGGAAAATTAGACGTGATGGTCGCCGGAACATGAACGGATTCCTTTCGTCATGGATTTCTTTCGTCCAACGGTAGTAGCATAAAGCCCGGTTTTGTACAATGCGGTAAACAGTTATGACTCGGACCACAGTCGCCATCAGCGGTTTCTCTTCGGACGCGGGCAAGACGACGTTGCTCTGTGATCTGCTGCGCGCCTTCCCCGGCTGGGAGGCCATCAAGATTACGCGCGGGCACTATCGTTCGTGCGGCAAGGACCCGCACGCCTGCTGCGTCAGCCACCTGCTCAGCGACGAGCCCCTCATCCGCTCGGGGCGCGCGGAGACTTACACGCCGGGTAAAGACACCGGGCGTTATTGGGACGCGGGGGCTTCGAACGTGCACTGGCTGATAGTGACAGACAAGCAGGTCGAAGAGGGAATCCGCCTCGCGCTCGAACGCGTGCGCGCGGGCGGGGTCTTCGTGGAGGGCACGAGCTTCCTGCAACACACGGCCGTGGATTTTGCCCTGATGGCCGCGCGCCACGAGGGCGGCCATGTCAAACCCTCGGCCCGCCGCGCACTGGCGAAAACCTCCGCCCTCTATCTATTCGGCGGCGAGGAAGACCCCGCATCCGCGCGCGAGCAGTTCGCGGCGTGGCGTCAGACCTCGGCCGACGCGGGCCTGCTGAACAATCTACCCGTCTACACGTCGCAAGACTTGCCGCAACTCGTCGCACGCATCCGGGCGATTCACGCGGCGGTGGCCGCTTAGCTCCGCTCATCCTGTGAGACGTATCAATTCGCTTGCGCTTCCGGCGGCGGGCGCACGCCATTTCTGGTACAGAGGCGTTGAAATCCAGAGGACCCTAAACCTCTCTTTTTTGTGTCTTTGTGCCAGGACGGTTATCCCCCGAAAAAGAATGTTGCAAAATCCGGCGAGCGCGGTTAGATTGAGCGCGGTTCTACCGTAACAACAAGGTGGAGGTTCTCCCCCCGAAGTCCGAAAGGGTGTGCCTCTACGTCATCATCAGCGCGGAGGTAGAGAGAAGTGCCGACCGGAACATGCCCTGAATGCGATGCGGATGTCCACGTTGATACTGACGCGGACAAAGGTGACATGGTCGCGTGCGAGGAGTGCGGGACCGAATTGGAGATTGTCGGGCTAGACCCCGTCGAACTGGACATCGTCGAAGAAGACTACGGCGACGAAGACGAAGAAGAAGACGAGTACTAAGAGCAGTGATGAGCGATAAGTGATAAGTGATAAGTTAAGACCGCCTGTTTTAACTTATCACTTATCACTCATCACTTATCACTGCTCTTATATCCTGTGCGACTCTGGCGGACGGTGAGGCCGCGCGGCGCTTCGACACGGATGGTGTGGAAGCGGCCGTCGCGGCGTTTTTCTTCGGGCGGGTAGAAGGCCAGGACGTAAGCGGACGTGACCTCTTCGGCCAGCGCGCGGAAGAGCGGCTCGAAATCCCTGTCGGTCGCGTAGACGCTGGTCCCGCCCGTCTTCTCCGCCAGGCCGCTCACGTCGAGCGGCGTCGGCAAGGGCTGGCGCTCGGTCGAGGCCAGCATTCTGGAGAACGAAGGTAGCACCACCGTGTAGACGCTCACGTCCGCCGCGTTGGCACGCTCTATGACTGTCCGCGGGGCGACCGTGTCGCCGACGGGGAAGCCGTCCGTGACGACGATCACGGCGCGTTTCATCAAACGCCGCCCGCGCGTGCGCGGGGCCTGGCGCACCAGGAGCCTGACGGCGTCGTCCACCGCGTCGTAAGTGTGAGTCGAGAGCCCGTTCGGCTCCGTCGAGAGGCGCGCGAAGGTGCGCTCAAGCTTTTGCTGGTCCGCCGTGAAGCTTTGCAGCGTCTTGACGCTCATCCCGAAAGTCATGACGGCGAAGACGGACGAGCGGTCGGCCGCGAGCCGCCTTGTGAAAACCTTCATCGCGCGTTGCAGCCGCTCGATCTCATCGGCCGTCATGCTGCCCGAAACGTCCAGGGCAAAGACGATTGCCACGGGGCGCTCGCTGCCCGCACGCTTCTCCACGTTGTAGAAAGAGATCTGTCGCTCCGTCTCGTCGTCGTAGAGCTTGAAGTCTTCGGCGCGCAGATTTTTGACGGGCTCGCCCGCCGCGTCCGTCACCGTCACGTCAACCGTCACCAGGTCCGTGTCAATGCGGAGCACGTCGTCCGGCTCCGCCTGCGGCTCCGGGGGGAGTACGCGGCGCGGCCGCTGTTTCTGCTCCGGCGGTGGTGGTGGCGGCTCTTCCTCCTGCGCGAAGCACGGCGCAGCATTGAGCGCGCAAACCCCTAGAAGCAGCAGGCAACAGAGCAGGGCCGGCGCTCGAAGAAGGCGGTCACGGAAGGGGAGCTTTAGCCGTCGGGTCGAAGGGAACATATGGAAAAAAAGTTGCGGGAGATTAGACGAGCCGGACAGCTTAGCGGCCGCGCCCGTCTTCGGGCCGGATTGTAACATCACTTTCGGGCAACACCGAACGTCGCGCGGGGCATCAATCAAGGTGCGATATAATCCTCCCCGCGCGTGCTATAATGCACACATAAGTCTGATTCGCTCTCGTGCGAAAATCATCAATACCGAAAGAGCAGTTATGAAGAGAACGAAAACGATTGCCGCGGCCCTCGCCGTCATCCTGCTCGCCGCCGCCACGGCGTCGTTCGCACAGGACCGCAGCACCGGCGGCATCAAGGGCAAAGTCCGCCTTGAAAGTAAGAAGGAGGCCGCAGGCGTCACGGTCACCGTCCGCCAGGGCGAGCGTGAAGTGGGCCACGCCGTGACGGACGCCAAGGGCGCGTTCGTCGTCTCGAACCTCGCGCCCGGCACTTACGGGCTGACCTTCCGCAAGCCGGGTCTGAGCGTCGGCACGATAGAGGGAATCGAGGTCAAGGCCGGGAAGACGAAGAGTCTGCCGGACCGCCTCATCCTGACGATTAACGAGGCGTCAATCGCGCGGCTCGCCGGCAGCGTCTTCACCGAAAGCGGCAAGAGTTTTCCGGGCGTCCCAGTGGAGTTGGCGCTGGTCGGGGCAAACGGCATGGCGAAGAAGATTGACGGGCGGCTCACGAGCGAGAGCGGGCAGTTCGCCTTCAAGCTCTCGCCCGATAAGGCGATCTATCGCGTCACCATCAAGCCCCAGGGGGCCGAGGCGCAGACCAAAGAGGTGGAAATTGACGGCGCGCTGATTTACCGCGTGGCCTTCTCCGTCGTGCGCCCGCCGCAATAGGGCGTCTCCTCCCGAAAGGTGTCCCGGATGAGCGATGCCACAGAGAATCAGAAGCGCGAGGAGTTTCTGACCGCGCAACAATTGGCACAAATTCTACAGGTGAGCGAATCCACCGTGCGCCGCCTCGCGCGCCAGGGGCGCATCCCTTCCGTCCGCATCACGCCCCACATCATACGCTTTCACCTCAAGGCCGTCCGCCACGCGCTCGACGGCACGAAGCGCGCGCAGCGCGGCGCGGCCGACGAGGAAGCAGAAAGCGCGCAACTTTCTTTCGCGGATTTAATCTCAGGCTAACCGCCCCCCGGCTTTACCGGGATGGAAAAACAACTACGCCACACTCAAGGGTGTCCGCACGCTGCTCGCTTACTTCTTTTATGCAACAACGCCACTCATTCTCTGATGAAAGCTTTGTCTGTTGCCTCAACGAGGGACTTGAGGAAGCGAATAGCCTTCTCCAAGTCATCGCGCTTGACAAGGTGAGGCTGTGGGGGCGCACCGGCCACAATCGCTTTCGACCTGTGGACTACGTCACCCCGTCTGGAAATTAGCTCGTCAAGCGTTTTCCTTATTTTGGCGCGGTCAAAGTTGTGCCACTCCCAGCTTTGAGTAACATCAACTTCCAGAAAATCTGTGAATAGCTTGCGTGTTTTCTCTGCGCTGGGAGTGTGAAAACGCTTCAGCTCATCCTCCAGCCGATTAAGAACAAACTTCCCGACATAGCTGCCATCTACCACGCGCAAACGCACTGCTACCTCTTCGCGGACGCGATCCTCCACGTAAGTTTCCCAGGCAGTAAGAGCCATAATCAGGCCCGCGCGCTTGAGAACTTCAGCATTGGGTGGCGGCGGCTTCGGCACGGCATCGAAATGCGCCAACAGATCCTCGGCGTCCTTGATCGAGTTTTCGAATGACAGTTTGGCCTTTGACATATGCGATGAGTTCTAATGCCTGAATTGACTGGGGGCGAGCATACAGCATTCAATATTATCAGGGAAGACAACGATGAAAGAGATGTTATCGGCGCGTCCGGTTCAGTGAGTTGTTCGTCGGCGCGATTACGAATCTCATTTTGCATTGCTCGGAAAGCGCATCTTCATTCGCTCGCCAACTTCGGTAAATCTGCGTATCTGATGTTTGTAATGCAACCAGACGCTGACGGCGAAAACCACCGCGCCGATACTGACAATGGCGTAGATGTGCAGTGAAACGCCAAACCGCAGAACGATTCCGGTGAACACGCCGACGAGAATGCTGTTGATGACTCCAACCATTCCCGAACCCGTCAGAAAATACTGCCACGTCTTTGGCTTGATGCCAATTGCCTGCAAAACGCCGGGCGCGTCGTCGTGAGTTGATTCGATAAAGTAGCGTTTCATTTCGGGCGCGATTTCGGCGTAGTAATGCCGGATGCGGTTTATCTCGGTGGCGTAAATCCAGTCTTCGAGCGCGGTCTGCAAAACGCGGTCGAAGCTAACGAAACCGAGAAAAATCAAAGACGGAAAAAGCACCAGCGCGAACAAAAAGAAGACCTCGCCCATCTGCGAAACCTGTCCGATAAACGCCAGCGCAACCACGCCGCTTGACACCGCGCTGATGAATAAAGCCGCCCGCCCGTTTGCTTCGGCAACCGTCGCTGCCCGCGCCGTCTGCAAAGTGAAATGCTCGGTCGTCATAAATTGCAGGATTTGCTGTTGCCGCGCCGTCTTGTCGGTTTCTTCATTCATCGGCAAATATCTACACACGCCGTGTGGCTATCTCAAGCTGACGGCTTTCACGTCGCTTAACGGCAGCCATTCCACAATTAAGTTTAGCGAAGCCGCCCAACGCCAGAATTAAGCGAGCGGAAGTCATCACCTTGGGCGATCCTGTACGCCGCGCCTGCGTTATCTGTGTACAACTCGGTATAGCCGCAATCTGCACAGGCCCACGCGCGGATG
>DATFCB010000136.1:0-4787 GCA_035253525.1 Pyrinomonadaceae bacterium
AGAGGTTCGCAAAAATCCAGCAGACAGGAGGACTCTGAAATGGCACACACTTATGAAGAACTCAAGGGGAAGACGCTGGCACAGCTTCGCGAGATAGCCGCCGAGATGGGCGACAATGACGCGGTCAAGGGCTACACGCAACTGAACAAGGAGCACCTGCTGGTGATGCTGTGCAAGGCGCTCGGCATAGACATGCACGAGCACCACGAGGTCCGCGGCATCAACAAAGCCGACATCAAAGCCCGCATCAAAGAACTCAAGAAGCAGCGCGACGAAGCCATCAACGCACACGACCACGCCCAACTCAAGCAGGTCCGCCGCAATATACACAGCTTGAAGAGAAGGATTCACAAAGCGACGGTGTAAAGCGGAAGGCGGAAGCAGGAAACGCCGTAGCGCAGCCCCGTCAGGGGCGGATGATAATAGCCCAGCACTTCAGTGCTGGGAATAGGTGCGTAAAATAAATCGAGTCCCGTAGGGACGGCTGAACGTGCGGCAGCTTTATTCAGTCGTCCCTACGGGACTCAATCGTTTTTATCGCTCCGTCCCCAGCACTGAAGTGCTGGGCTATTTTCACTCCGCCCCTACGGGGCTCAATGCTGCTTTTCGCCTCCCGCCCACTGCCTTCCGCCTTCTGCCTTATCCCGCTCTTCGGATGATTTTCGCAGCAATCCAGCCCGCGAGGATGAGGGCGGACATGATGAGCCAGTTGTAGCGGCTGCCGTAGGTGTGCGAGTAGTGGTTGCTGATCATCAGGAAGACTGTGGGGACGACGATGAAGGTGTTGTGTTTGGAGCGCAGTTTGGCGCGCGCCGCAAGGTTTGCATCGGGCTCACGCCCTTCTTTGGTGGCCGCAATCATCTTGCTCTGCGACGGGAGGATTCGCTGCCAGACGTTGGAGGCCATGATCGTGCCGAACATCGCGCCCATGTGCAGGTAGGCCCAACGCCCGCTCAGCGTGTGCGTCAACCCGTAGGCCGCGCCCACCACCAGGGCGTAGGCGACGACGGCGAACAGCATCTCGTTCCGACCGAGCGGCGATTGCACCAGTAGATCGTAAACGACCCAGCCGACGACGAGTGTGCCCAGTCCGATTAAGACGGCCGTGGTGCCAGAGATGTCCAGCACGTCCGTGTCCACTATGCCGGAACCTCCGCCGAGATATGCCATCAGCGTCAGCAGCAGGAAGCCGCTCAGCCACGTCACAGCCGCCTCCCAGCGAAACCAGTGGAGCGTGCGCGTGCCCGGCCGCTTCTCTTTCTCCACGACGTAGAAGCCGCCGCTGTGAACCATCCAGACTTGCGCCTTGTCGTGGCCGCCCGCTGCTTCTTCCTCGTGCAGGCGCGCGTCGAGCCAGGTGAAGTAGTAGGTCGTCCCGACCCACATGATGGCCGCGAAGATGTGCACCCAGCGCAGAATCAGTTGGAGCCAGGCGTTCAACTCAGGATTGATGTCCATCAATTAGCTCCCACGATAGGTTGAATAGCCGTAAGGGCTGAGCAGCAGCGGGACGTGATAATGCTGACTCGCGTCACGCACCGCGAAGACGATTGACACCACGGGGTAAAAACCCTCGACGCCGAGCGACGCGAAATAGGTTACGGTATCGAAGTTGAGCCGGTACATCCCCTCCGCGAGAACGTGGCCCGGCGGCAGAAGCTCTTTGAGGCGGCCGTCCGCGTCGGTCTCGCCCACGCCGATTTGCTGCCAACCGGACTCCAACAGCAGAAACTCCAAGGCCACCGGCACGCCTCCGGCCGGTCGTCCCCGCGACGTATCTAGAACGTGTGTCGTAATCGCGCTCATTGGTTTACCAGACGATTCGAGCAGTGTAGACGTGTCGTCCCTGACGAGACTCTTTAATCCGCTTCCAGGAGTTTCCGCAAACGCAGGTGCGTGATGCGGCGCTGCTCTTCGGCGGCGACGCGGAGTTCTGCGTCCGGGTCGTTACTTAAACGCTCCCTGCAAATCGAGAGCATCTCGTCCGCGGTCTTTCCCGTGGCGCAGACGATGTAGATGTGGCCGAACTTACTTTCGTATTCGCGGTTGGCCGCGGCCAGTTGGTGTTTCGTCTCTTCGTCGGCCGAGCGCGTGCCCGACTGTTCCTGCTCGGACCATGCCCGCGCGCCGGCCGACTGCGAGCGCTCGGACTTTTTCTCGCCGATCTTCGGATGGCGGCTGAAGGCTTCGAGCCAGTCCTCCGCGTCGAGCGCCCACCACTCGGCGTCGGCTTTCGCCAGGAGTTCCTGTAGATCATGAAAGGGACGCTCTTCGGCCATGCGGCGCGCCCACAGAGTAGAGCCGCAACATTTGAGCAGCTCCGCTTCCGCCTCTTCATGCGGCAACGAGTTCAGTCTCTCCAACGCTTCACTCAACTTTTGTCGCTCATCCTCCCGTAAAGCCGTAACCGGCTGACGCCGCCGTCCGGGTAGATGTTAAAGCGTACGTGCGTCGCCGCGCCCACGCTTTTAAGTTCCTCTTCGTAGAAGTGGCGCGTGTGAGCTTGCAGCCGTGTGCGCGGCAAAATCTCTTGCCACTGAAGTGTGCCAATCTTTGATTCGTCTATCACTTCGCCCCCAGCGTCGGCGGCTTCGAGCGAGCAGGTGTCCGGGTAGTTGCCCTTGAAATGCGCCGTGTCAACTTCGATGCGCTGAATCTCCCCGCGCGTCGCGAGCCGAATCACGGACCAGTCGTAGCCGGGGCCGCGCCGCCGCTTCGTCTCCCAGCCATCGCTCATGTCGGCCGCGCGTCCGGGCATAATCAGGTTGTGACGATGGCCGAAGAACATGTCACTGCAAGCGAGGACGAGCGCGCCGTTCTCGGCGGCGGCCAGGTCAATCTCGCCGCGACGTTTGAGTGCCGCCCAGTCGGGCACGACCTCGCCGTAAACACGTAGCCGCGCCACGCCGCCGTCCGGGTAAATCTTGAAGCGCAGGTGCGTGAATCGTTCACGGCTTTGAATCTCAAAAGGATTTTGGGAATCGCCGTGAAGCGACGAGACGGGAAGAATCTCCGTCCAGCGCACGCCCTCGCTCGTCAACTCGTCAACGTCCGGCTGGCCGTCAAGCGCAACCGCTTCGAGCGAGCACTGCTCGGGGTAGTTGCCGCGAAAGAAGCTCGTGTCAACGACGACGCCGTGAATAACGCCGGGCAGGCCGAGACGTATCACGCACCAGTCGAAGCCGGGCGTGCGGCGGCGGCGCGACTCCCAGCCGTCCATCCACTTGCCACGGTCCGTGTACTTGCCTTCGATGAAGACGGGTGCAGACGGTTTTAATAGATTCTCCTTCTCCGCGAAAAAATCGTCGTTCGCGTAAAGCACCGCGCCGCCCAGACGCTCCGACGCTAAGTCAATCAACTCAGTAAACTCGCTCACGCCGCACCTCGCTTCAACAACCTGCCCGTGGGATTTATAGCGAACTGCCCGCGGTCGTAAATTTTCTCGCCGCGCAGGAATGTCATCTCGACCACGCCGCTCAAACGCTGCCCGTTGTAAGGAGTCAGCTTATGCCTGTGGTGTAGCATCGCGGGCTCTACGCGAAACTCCGCCTGCGGGTCCCAGATGACAAAATCCGCGTCGCGGCCGACGGCAATAGCGCCTTTGCGTTCTTCCAAACCCACCAGGCGCGCGGGCGCGGCCGAGAGCCATTCGGCCAGATGACTGACCGTGTAATCACGCTCGCGCGCCAGCGTCCACATCACGGGCAGCCGCAACTGTAAAGAAGAGATGCCGCCCCAAGCCTCAAGAAAATTGCCAGTGCCGAGCGCCTTCATCCCAGGCGGGCACGGCGAATGGTCCGAGACGACCAACTCGATTAAGCCCTCGTCGAGCGCGCCCCAAAGCTGCTCGCGGTTCTCGCGCTCGCGCACGGGCGGGCAGCACTTGAACTCCGTCGCGCCGTCGTGCACGTCTTCCGCGGCGAAGCATAGATAGTGCGGACACGTCTCGACGGTCAGCGCCAGCCCCTCGGCCCTGGCCGCCCTGAGCGCGGGAAGAGCGTCTGCCGAAGAATGGTGAACGATGTGAACGCGCGCCCCTGTCTCGCGCGCCAGGCGAATCATCAAGGCCACGGCCCTGTCTTCGGCTTCGCGCGGGCGCGATCTTAAAAAGGTCGAATACCTGCGAGCGTCCGCCTGAGTCACGTCTTCATCCTTCAGAGCCTCGTCAATTGCTTCGGGGAGTTCCGCGTGAACGATGAGGAGCGCGCCCAGACGCTTTAGTTCCGGCATGGCTTCCAGAAGATGGCCTTCGGTCACGTTCGGAAACTCGTCAACCCCCGAAGGAACCAGGAAGCATTTGAAGCCGAGCACTCCCGTTTCGAAAAGAGGCGCGAGTTCCTTCAGGTTTCCCGGCACGACTCCGCCCCAAAAGCCCACGTCCACGGCGCATTTGCCTTCGGCGGCCGCGAGTTTTTCTTCAAAGCCCGCGAGCGTGGTCGTCGGCGGGATGCTGTTGAGCGGCATCTCGACCAGCGTGGTCACGCCGCCCGCCGCGGCTGCTCGCGTTGCCGACTCGAAACCCTCCCAATCGGTGCGGCCCGGCTCGTTGATGTGTACGTGCGTGTCCACGAGGCCCGGCATCAGGACGGAGTTTTCCCCGGCTTCAATCACCTCGCACCCGGCAGGGATTTCGTCGTAAGCGCCGACCGAAGTGATTACGCCGTCACGCACGCACACAGCCGCCGGAGCGACCGCCTCAGGCGTCACCACTTTCCGGCCGCGAATGATGAATTCAGGCGAAGACATAACTTGCGATTGCGGATTGACTCAACCCCTTTGCGTCTTTG
>DATFCB010000137.1:0-5338 GCA_035253525.1 Pyrinomonadaceae bacterium
ACGGCCCACGAAAATCTGTGTCTCGCCTGTCGCGGCGCACCGGGAAACTTCTGTTCACCTGTGCTTCCGGGTCATCTAACTCTCCGGCGCGTTGACGTGCTGCAACGCCGGGAAGGGGACAAGGCAGGACGAGCACTCGGCAGTATAACCGAGCGCGCGGCAAACGTGAAGCCGTGGCCGAGCTTTAATATTAAGAGCAGCCCTCAAAATTCACTCAACCCTTTGCGCCTTTGCGGCTTTGCGTGAGAAAACCAAAACCACTCACGCTGGAGGCGCTGGAGGCGCAAAGGGATTGAGCCAATTCGTGGCTTGAGTTTTGAAGCGCTTTGTTGTTAATCCAGTGTCAGACCGGGGCGGAATGGGTTAGAATCGTTTTCGGAATCAGTTTATGTTCGCACCCCAGGACAAACCATCTAGAATTCTCATCGCCGACGACGACGCGCAGATCAGGGAAGTGCTGCACGAGTTGCTGGGCGACGATTACGAGTGCGCGGAGGTCTCCTCGGGCGAGGAAGCGCTCGCCGTGTTGCGTACGGAAGAGTTCGACCTGGTCTTGAGCGACATCATGATGGGCGGCATCACGGGGCTTGAAATGGTCCCGCAAGTTCTGGAACTCTCGCCTGACACGGTCGTCATCATGATCAGCGGCGAACAGAACATAGAGAGCGCCATCACGGCGCTGCGAGCCGGCGCGTTCGACTACATCACCAAGCCCTTCGACCTGCGCCACGTGGAGGCCGCAGTCCGGCGCGCGCTCGAACACCGTCAGCTTCGCCAGTCCAAGCGCTACTACGAAAACTTCCTCGAAGAGATTGTCCGCGAGCGCACGGCCGAGCTGTACAAGTCGAACCAGACCCTGAGTGTGTTGATACAGGCTTCGCCGCTTGCCATCTTCGTCCTCGACACGGAGGGGCGCGTCAGCCTCTGGAACCCAGCGGCCCGGCGTATGTTCGGGTGGGACGAGCAGGAGATTCTCAACAAGCCTTTCCCGCTCGTGCCCGGCGAGGGGCGCGAGGAGTTTCAGGCACGCTTCGAGGATGCGCTTCAAGGGAAGATCGGCGGCGATTACGAGACGCGCCGGCAGAGGAAAGATGGCTCCTCGATTGAGGTAAACGTTTGGTGGGCGGCGCTACGCAACACCGCGGGCGAGGTCAACGGCGTCATGGTAATTGTCGCGGACATCACGGAGCGCAAGGCTGCCGAGGCGAGGATCAACTACCTGGCCTACCACGACACGCTGACCGGCCTGCCCAACCGCGTCGCGCTTGAGGAGCGGCTGGTCGAATCGGTCGCGCACGCGGGGCGCGCACGCGGGCGACTGGCCGTGATGTTCCTCTCGCTCGACCGCTTCAAAAAATTCAACGACACGCTCGGCCACGTCATAGGCGACCGGCTCTTGAGGAGCGTCGCCGAGCGCTTGACGGCGGCGGTGCGCGACGGCGACACGGTGGCGCGCTTCGGGAGCGACGAGTTCGCCTTCCTGCTGACGCGCATCGAAGGCGCGGACGACGCGGCGCGCGCGGCGCGCGAGTTCCAGCGCATCCTCGACCCGCTCTTCGACGTAGAGGAGCACGAGCTTTACGTCACGGCCAGCATAGGCATCGGCCTCTACCCGGAGGACGGCGCGGACGCGCAGGAGTTATTGAAGAGCGCTGGCTCCGCGCTCTACCGCGCCAAACAGTCGGGCGGGAACAATTACCAGTTCTACACGGCGGACATGAACGAGCGGGCGCTGCACCGCCTCGCGCTCGAAAACAAGCTGCGCTGGGCCATCGAGCGCGGCGAGTTCCGCGTCTACTACCAGCCGCAGGTCTCTATCGGCACGGGCCGCGTCACGGGGATGGAAGCGCTCGTGCGCTGGCAGCACCCGGAGATAGGCTTGGTCCCGCCGGTCGAGTTTATCCCGCTCGCGGAAGACACGGGGCTCATCTCGCCCATAGGCGAATGGGTTCTGCGCACGGCTTGTGCGCAGGCTCGCCGGTGGCAGGACGACGGCTTCGATCAGCTTCGCGTCGGCGTGAACCTCAGCCCCAGGCAGTTTCAACAGCCCGATCTTGTGCCAATGGTCGAGCGCATTCTCAATGAGACGGGGCTTGACGCGGCCGCGCTCGAATTGGAAGTGACGGAAAGCTCCGTGATGAAGAACGCCGAAAGCTCTATCCGCACGCTCGGCGAGTTAAAGGCGATGGGCATCAAGATTGCGGTGGACGATTTCGGCTCGGGCTATTCGAGTTTGAGCTATCTGAAGAGCCTGCCGATTGACGTGCTGAAGATTGACCAGTCTTTCGTCCGCGACATGACCTCGGACCCGAAGGACGCGGCCATCGTGATGGCGATCATACAGCTCGCGCACAGCCTGCAACTTGAGGTCAAGGCCGAGGGCGTGGAGACGGAAGAGCAGTTGCGCTTCCTGAGTCTCTTGCGATGCGACGCCATGCAGGGCTATCTTTTCTGCCAGCCGCTGCCCGTGGACGCCTTCGAGCAGCTTCTCTTGGAAGGCCGCGGCCTCGGCCCGGCGAAGCTCAACGGCGCGACTCCCGCCCCGCAGCCGGCAAAAGCTGGCTGACCCGTCTCGTCTCATGTTCGATGAAGATGAAATTCCACACGTCGAACCACAGAACCTTCGTCCTCTTCGCTCCGCTGGCGTTGTCAGTCTTCGTGCTCGTCCCCGCACTCTATTTTGGCACACACGAGACGCCGGCCGGGCAGACGGCCGCCGCAGGCCCGCAGGTTACGTCCGCGATGGAAGTATCGAGCGCACCGGTTGCGGAAGTGTCGAGCGCGCCGGTCATTGAAAAGCTGAGCGCGCCGCGCGCAGGCCGGAACTTCACGGACGCGGATTTCGCGCGCCACGTCGCCGCGTTGAAGAAGAAACTGCCGGGCCGCGAGTTTACGATTGTCATTCAACGTCCCTTCGTCGTCGTCGGCGATGGGACGCCAGCGGCCGTCCGCACGCAGTCGCAGACAGTCCGCTGGGCCGTGGACAAACTCAAACAGGACTTCTTCACGAAAGACCCCGCGGAAATCCTGGACGTGTGGCTTTTCAAGGACGAGGCTTCTTACCGCAAGCACGCGCGCCAGCTTTTCAACGACGAGCCTGACACGCCCTACGGCTACTATTCGAGCACGCACAAGGCGCTCGTCATGAACATAGAGACGGGCGGCGGCACACTCGTCCACGAGATCGTCCACCCGTTCGTCGAGGCCAACTTCCCCGAAGCACCGCCCTGGCTCAACGAGGGGTTGGGCTCGCTCTACGAGCAGAGCGGCGAGGAGGACGGCCATATCTACGGCTATCCCAACTGGCGTCTGCCCGGACTGCAAGCGGCCATCAAAGACCGCGCCGTCCCCACCTTCAAGGAACTGATGGCGATGAACGCCAACGCCTTCTACTATCACGACAAGGGGACGAACTACGGCCAATCGCGATACCTCCTTTACTACCTACAGGAGCGCGGTCTCCTCGTTAAGTTTTATAAAGAGTTCTACGACCGCCGCAAAGACGACCCGACCGGCCACCAGACCCTGCAAACCATCTTAGGCGAATCGGACATGACCGCTTTCCAGAAGAAGTGGGAAAAGTTCGTCCTGGATTTGAGCCAGGGGTTTACGGTACGCGTACCGGCGAGCTAAAGGAACATTGTAGGGGCAGGGCTTGTCACTGCCCCTACAATCATGCCCGGCTATGCTGTAAAATCTTTGCGCGATGAGTAAAGAGCAACGCGTGACGGAAGAGCTTGCGAGCGCGACGCAGCCGACGCACTACAACGTCGTGCCGCACGGCGAGGAAACTGCGCCCGCGCCCGATGGCGACAATTCGGAAAAGATCGAGCATGAAAGCAACGCTCACCTTGCGAACGCGCAGCCGCCAATCGAGACTTACGGCATTGAGATTAAACAGACGGGCAAGGCTGCGGGCGGCATCCCGGCCATCGTCGAGACGGTCAAGCACGCGTGGGGCGAGATGGGTTTCGGACGGAGTCTCAAGACCCTGCTCGCCGTCAACCAGCAGGACGGCTTCGACTGTCCGGGCTGCGCCTGGCCCGAGCCCGACCGCGAGCGCTCGCACGCCGAGTTCTGCGAGAACGGCGCGAAGGCCGTCGCGGAGGAAGCGACCACCAAACGCGTCACGCCGGACTTCTTCCGCGAATGGAGCGTCGAAGAGCTTTCGGAAAAATCCGATCACTGGCTCGGCAAGCAGGGCAGGCTGACCGAGCCCATGCTGCTCCGCCGCGACGCCACGCATTACGAGCCCATCAACTGGGACGACGCGTTCGCGCTCGTCGCCTCGGAGTTGAACGCGTGTGCTTCGCCCGACGAGGCCATCTTTTACACCTCGGGCCGCACGAGCAACGAGGCTGCGTTTCTTTATCAACTCTTCGTGCGACAGTTCGGCACGAACAATTTGCCGGACTGCTCCAACATGTGCCACGAGTCTTCCGGCTCGGCCCTGACGGAGACGATAGGCGTCGGCAAGGGGACCGTTACCCTCGAAGATTTCAACCTGGCGGAGGCCGTTTTCGTCATCGGCCAGAATCCCGGCACAAATCACCCGCGCATGTTGACGGCGCTGCAAAAGGCCAAGCGGCGCGGCTGCAAGATCGTTCACGTCAACCCGCTCCCCGAAGTTGGCACAACGCGCTTCAAGCACCCGCAGGAAATTTTCGCGATGCTCGGCACGGGCACGGAACTCGCAGACCTCTTTCTACAGGTCCGCGTCAACGGCGACGTGGCGCTCCTCAAAGGCATCATGAAAGAGCTGCTCGAAGAGGAGTCGCGGCGTCCCGGCGAAGTCTTAGACCACGAGTTCATCAAAGAACACACCGACGGCTTCGAGAGTTTCGCGGACGCGCTCCGCCTTGTCAGTTGGGACGGCATCGTCGAGCAGAGCGGTGTCAGTCGCGAGCAGATAAGAGAAGCTGCTGAAATCATGATGCGCTCCGAGCGGACGATCATCTGCTGGGCGATGGGGCTGACGCAGCACAAGAACGCCGTCGCCAACATACAGGAGATCGTCAACCTGCTTTTGCTGCGCGGGCAGATAGGCAAGCCCGGCGCGGGCGCGTGCCCCGTGCGCGGCCACTCGAACGTGCAAGGCGACCGCACGATGGGCATCTGGGAGCGGCCGACCGCAGCTTTTCTTGACAGCCTCTCGAAAGAGTTCAACTTCGAGCCGCCCCGCCGCCACGGCTTCGACACGGTCGAATCAATCAAGGCCATGCACGCTGGCGCGGTGCGCGTCTTCTTCGCGCTCGGCGGCAACTTCCTCTCGGCCACGCCCGACACGGACTTTACGGCCGCCGCGCTCAGGCGCTGCCGGCTGACGGCGCACGTCTCG
>DATFCB010000138.1:0-2015 GCA_035253525.1 Pyrinomonadaceae bacterium
CGATGACGGGGATGCGGGAGAGAACTTTTGTCCTGGGAATTTTGGAAATGGTCCTAAAAGCGAACAGGCGCGGCAACGTGGGAGTGTGCCGCGCCTGTTCATATTCGTGGTTACTGTCCTCACCCCAGCAACCACTTGAGACGGAGGATCCACCAACCGTCTCTCTTGCCCCGCAATATACACCGCAACGCTCGTGCCATGCAAGTAGTAATTTCCGCGGCCCACGCGGGCCCCGATTTTGTTGAGCTTTTGCCGGAACGGGGCTCACGAGCGCCCTGAGTCCGGGTGTAAATTGAGGCCGAGGGTGTAAGACTTACACCGGGGATCGCGTAGAATTTTCCTAGCCGAGGGCCGTTTTGATGACTGAAGCCAGGTCGTTGGCCTCTCGTTCGATGACCTCCTGCCGCTCGCCCTCGATCATGACGCGCGCCAGCGCTTCTGTGCCGGAGTATCTGAGCAGCAACCGGCCCGTTTCGCCCAGCCGCCCCTCCAACTCGCGCGCCGCGCGTGCAACCGACGGGACCTCGTTGAACGGGCGCTTCTCGCGCACGCGCACATTGACGAGCACCTGCGGATAGCGCTTGAAGCCCGCCGTCAACTCGTTGAGCGGCGCGCCCGACTCGGTCATGGCGCGCAGCAGGCAAACGGTCGTCAGCATCCCGTCGCCCGCGAGGCTGAGGCGCGGGAAGATGATGTGCCCCGACTGCTCGCCGCCGAGCGAGCCGTTCGTCCGCAGTAGTTCTTCGAGCACGTACTTGTCGCCCACGTTCGTCCGCAAGAGTCTGATGTCCTTCGAGCCGAGCGCCCTTTCCAGGCCGATGTTGCTCATGACGGTGGCGACGACCACGTGGCCGTCGAGCCTGCCGCGCGCGTCCAGATATTGTGCCAGCGCCCAGAGCGTCGCGTCGCCGTCAACGAATTGGCCGCGAGCGTCAACGAAGAGAGCGCGGTCGGCGTCGCCGTCGAACGCAACGCCCAGGTCCGCGCCCTCGCCCAGAACTTTTTGGCACAGGCCGTCTATGTGTAACGAGCCGCAATCGCGGTTGATGTTGCGCCCGTCAGGCTCGTTGTTGATGCTGGTCACACGCGCGCCCAGGCGCTCGAAGAGTGCGGGCGCAAGGTCGGACGCCGCGCCGTTGGCACAGTCAATCACGAGGCGCAGGCCGCCGAGCGAAAGGTCACGTCCGATCTCGCCCGCGAGGAAATCCAGGTAACTCGCTCTCAAGTCCGCGGCGCGCGCCTCGCCCATTTCGCCTGCGGGCGCGTCTTCCGCCACTTCCGTTTTCGCCTTCCCCTTCCAGGCTTCTATGTCGGCCTCTATGAGCCGCTCGGTCGTGTCGTCCAGCTTGCGTCCAGAGGGGGCGAAAATCTTGATGCCGTTATCCTGATACGGATTGTGCGAGGCGCTGATGACGACGCCCGCGTCCGCGGGCAGTGTACGCGCCAGATATGCCACGCCCGGCGTCGTGATAACGCCTGCGGACTCCGCACGCGCTCCCCCATCGCTCGCCCCCGCCAGAAACGCGCGCTCGATCCACGCGCCGGACTCGCGCGTGTCGCGACCCGTCACGATGCGCGGCGCGCGCGCGTTCTCCTCTCCGTTTACTCGCGCCGCGAGGTGTTGGGCCAAAGAGCGGCCCGCGGCCCGCACCGTCGCCGCGTCGAGCGGGAAGTGTCCGGCCTCGCCGCGCATCCCGTCTGTGCCAAAAAGTTTCGCCATCTGCCTTTCGTTTCCCGAATGCGAATTAGAAGAACGCTCTCCTGGTGAAGACTGCCGGGCTCGTCGCGCGCAACTCGACGCGGCCCTGCAAGTCCGCGGGCAACTCCAGGCGCGGCCTGTACGAGCCGTCCTCCGCCACGTCTAAAACGAGTCTCATTTTTTCCGCCGCCAGTTGGTTGACGGCGGTGCGCGGGCCGTAAACTGTGACGCTGGCCGTCACCGGACTGACTCCCGTGCCGTCGCCAGCCACGACCGCGACGCCACCGAAAGTTTTCTCCGCTCGCTGTTCGCCGAT
>DATFCB010000139.1:0-3908 GCA_035253525.1 Pyrinomonadaceae bacterium
CGTTTTGGCGTGCGTCCAGGTCGAGCGGTTGTAGCTTCCCGTCGGGGAGCGCGAAAAGGCCGCTGACCGCCGCGTTGTCGGTCGCGAAGACGCGCAACTCGACGTTGGCCCAGTCCATCTCGGACGTGTTCTGTGCCACCGCGATGTGCGGGAGGACCGTGTGGTCTTTGACCAGCAAGACGACCGGAATCTGCCCGGCGGTGATCGTGTGCCATTGTGCGCCGCGATAGACTTTGCCCGTCTGGTAATCAATCCACGCGCCGGGCGGCAAGTAGACCTTGCGCTCGTTGCTTCCCTCCTCCATCAGCGGGGCCACGAGCAGATTGCTCCCGAACATGTACTCGTCGTCAATCATCCATGAAGTCGCATCCTGCGGGTACTCAAAGAAGAGCGTGCGGAGCATCGGGAAGCCGCGCGCCGAAGAGTCCTTCGCCTGCGCGATGATGTATGGCATGAGCGAGTACTTGAGGCCGAGCGCGCGACGAAAATCTTCAGTCAGCGCCTCGTCGTACTCCCAGGGCTCGCGCGGCGGCGCGCCGTGAGCGCGCGTGTGCGAAGTCAAAACGCCCCAGGCCAGCCAGCGCCGGTAAAGGTCGCGCGGGGCCTTGTTGACGAAGCCGCCCACGTCGTGACTCCAGTAGGTGAAGCCGGAGAGTCCGAAGGAGAGCCCGCCGCGAAGCTCCGCCGCCATCGCAGAGTCCGTGTTCTCCGCGTCGCCGCCCCAGTGCAAGGGGTAACGCTGGCTCCCAGCCCAGGCGGCCCTGGCCCAGATGATGTTCTCGCCCGTCACCTCTCTGGTGATGTCCGCGACCGCCTTGTTGTAGCGCAAGGGGTAAAGATTGTGCTCGTAAAGTCCCGAGCGGCCCGAACTGTAAAGCCCGTTGACGGGCGCGCCCTCGCCGAAGTCCACTTTGATCGCGCCGACACCCATCTTCAAAAGGCTGGCGAGCTTGCCCTGATACCACTTCACCGCCGCAGGGTTGCTCATGTCTATCACGGCGTCCTCGAACGGCATCGCGCCCGCCTCGTTCTTGACGGCGTAGCCGTTGGAGACGATTGCCGGGAACAGTTCGTTCTTCGGAGTGAAATAGGTGTACTGCCAGAGGCTGACGCGGAAGCCCTGCTTTTTCAAGTCCGCTATCATCTTCGCGGGGTCGCGGAAACGCGTCTTGGAAAACTCAAAGTTGCTGCGCCAATCCGTCTCGAACCAGCCTGTATCGAGGTGTATCACGTCCGAGGGGATGCGGTGCTGGCGTAGTTTCGCTGCCACGTCGCGGACTTCGTCCTCGGCCTTGTAGGTGATGCGGCTCATCCAGAAGCCGAACGACCAGAGCGGCGGGACGGGGCTGCGGCCCGTCAATTGTGTGTACTCTGAAAGAATGTCTTTCGGCTCGCCGAGGAAGACGAAGATGTCGAACTGCTCGTCGCCCGTGTAGATGGTGTTGTGCTGGTCGAAGGTCTTGCCGAAGTCGAAGGTGACGGGTGCCGAGGTGTGTACGAACATGCCGTAGCCGCGGCTCGACAGGAAGACGGGGATCGGCTTGTACATGAACTCGTTCTGCACGCCCATCCCGTCGCGCGTCCAGGCGTTGACCTTCTGCCCACGTTTGTCGAGCCGCGTGAACGACTCGCCTGTGCCAAAAATCTTTTCGTCGTGCGAGAGTTGGAAGGTGGCGGCGGTGCGCCGCGCGAGGTCGGAGGCGCGGCGGATGAAGGAGAACGGGATGGCCGTGAAATAGGTGGCCGGCTCACCGGCCGACTGCGTGCGCGTCAGCAGCCGCCCCTTGTTGTCGTAGAACTCCACGTGCCAGGGGTCTTTGACGAGGCGGACGCGGCCCGCGGCGCTCGTGTAGGTCACGTCCTTGTCTGTCTGCTCCATGCGCCAGGAGGTGTCGCGCGCGACCGGGCCGGCGAGCATGAGCGAGGAGCCGTCGCCCAGTGGGGCGTTGCGCGTGTTGAAGCGCAGGCGAATGGTGCGCGGGCTGACGAAGGTGATGGAGAACGGGAGCACAGGGTCCTGGTCATACTCCGTGCCGGGGAACTCTGTGCCCTTACCTTTGCCGAGGGTCACGTCAATCTTGTTGAAGGAGAGCGTGGTGCCGCGCAAGTATCTGTCCCACTGGAGCGTGCCCTGGCCGGTCGTGGGGTTGAAGTTCGTGACCTTGCTCCCGACGAAATAGACCGGCTCCAGGCGCTGGAAGTCCTGGCTCACGTCCACCGGGTCGTTGAGCACTTGCGGCTGCTGGGCGCGGGCCGTCTCGTGGGAGGCGAAGAGAGTCAAGAGGATGAAGGCGATGAGCGCCGCGAAGGTTTGTTGCCTTCGCGGGCAAAAGGTCCGCGAACACGTCGGCGTTGCCGTCGAGAGCGCTGAAGGTTTCATGCGCGGTCTGCCTTATTAGAGAAATCTTGATTGCAGGAGCTTGGTGCGCGCATTCTCTGTCATTCCCGCTCCCTTTTCAAGTTTTAAATTTGAAGCCGCTTCAAAACCTAAACTCAACCCCTCTTTGCGTCTTTGCGCCTTGGCGTGAGATGTTTTGGTTTTCTCTCGCTGGAGGCGCAAAGTCGCAAAGGGTTGAGTAAATCTGTAGCTTGAGTTTTGAATTTGATATATTCGTGCGCGAGAAAGACCACACGCAAAGTCTGGGGAACTTAAAATCGTATGAGACGGATTCTGCCTTCCGCCCTCTGCCTGCTGCTTTCCGCCTTCTCGGCGGCCGCCGCTTACGGCCAGAAGTTCGAGCAATTGGCACAGACGCCGCCGATGGGGTGGAACAGTTGGAACAAATTCGGCTGCAACGTCAGCGAGGCGCTCATACGCGAGACCGCCGACGCGCTTGTTTCCTCCGGCATGAAGGATGCCGGCTACCTCTACGTCAACATAGATGATTGCTGGCACGGCGAGCGCGACGCGCTCGGCTTCATCAAGCCGGACCCGGCGCGGTTCCCCTCCGGCATGAAGGCGCTGGCCGACTACGTACACTCGAAGGGGTTGAAGCTCGGCATCTACTCTGACGCAGGCTGGAAGACCTGCGGCGGGAAGCCGGGCAGCCGCGGACGCGAGTTTCAGGACGCGATGACTTACGCCGAGTGGGGCGTGGACTATTTGAAGTACGACTGGTGCAACACGGAAGGCTTGAAGGCCGAGGGCGCATACCTGACTATGCGCGACGCGCTCTACGCGGCGGGCCGCCCCATGATTTTGAGCATCTGCGAGTGGGGCACGGACAAGCCGTGGGACTGGGGCAAGAAGACGGGCCACCTGTGGCGCACGACCGGCGACATCTTTAACTGCTTCGACTGCGTCAAGGACCACGGGACGTGGAAGTCCTGGGGCGTGATGCAGATTCTGGATATGCAGAAGGGCTTGCGCGAGCACGCGGGGCCGGGCCACTGGAACGACCCGGACATGCTTGAGGTCGGCAACGGCATGACGGCGGGCGAAGACCGCGCGCACTTCTCCATGTGGGTCATGCTCGCGGCCCCGCTCATCGCCGGGAACGACTTGCGCAGCATGTCCGTGGAGACGAGAGGAATCTTGACGAACAAAGAAGTGATAGCTGTCAACCAGGACCCGCTGGGAGTTCAGGGGTTTCAGTATTCGGCGAAAGACAAAGTGGAGGTCTGGTTCAAGCCGCTGAGCGGCAGCGACTGGGCGATGGTCGTTTTGAACCGTGGCACGTCGCCGAGCGAAATCTCTTTCGACTGGAAGCGGGAGCAGGTCGGAGACACTTTCGCGAAAAGAGCGGCCCGCTTCGACCTAGTCGAGTACGCCGTGCGCGACCTCTGGTCGGGGCGCGACCTCGGCAGCACGAAGCGCACGCTCACGGCGACCGTCCCCGCGCACGACGTGCTGATGTTACGTCTCAAGAAAATGTAAGAAACTATTTGAGAAGTCCTGTCAGGGACGA
>DATFCB010000140.1:0-2557 GCA_035253525.1 Pyrinomonadaceae bacterium
GCCGCACCATCTCGTCAAACGGCAGGCGGTTGCGCCCCGAGACCTGCCAGAGCCCCGTCAGCCCGGGCTTCATGTCCAGGCGCTTGCGATGCCAGAGCTGGTAGGCTTCGACCTCGTAGGGGATGGGCGGGCGCGGGCCGACCACGCTCATGTCGCCGCCGAGCACGTTCAAGAGCTGCGGCAGCTCGTCCAGGCTCAAGCGCCTGAGCCAGCGCCCGGAGCGCGTGATGCGCGCGTCGCCGACCAGCTTGTAGGCGGGCCGCTCGCCCTCAATCATCACGGCGTCCACGTTGCCCGCGATGTACTTCTGCTGGTACTCCCTGTGCGCCGCGTCGTCCGCGCCCGTCCGCATCGTGCGAAACTTGTAGAAGAGGAAGATGCGCCCGTCCATGCCGACGCGCTCCTGCTTGTAGAAGACAGGCCCGCGCGAGTCGAGCTTGATGACGAGCGCGATGACCAGCCAGAGCGGCGTCAGGAGCGCCAGCGTGACCGAGGCGATGATGATGTCGGAGGCACGCTTGACGACGCGCGCGGCCGAGCCCAGCGGCTCGCGAAAGAGGCGAATCATGGGGAGCGCGCCGATCTGGTCAATCTCGGTCTTGCGCGGCAGGCAGTTGAAGAGGCTCGGCGCGATGCGGAACTCCACGCCGCGCCGACGGCCCACACGCATCATCACGTCGAACAGTGCATCGCCCGAGACGTTCGGGTCCGTGATAATCACTTCGTTAGCGCGCGACTCGCGAATCGCCTCAGGCAGCCCGCGTATGTCGCTCACGACGGGGACGCCCTCAAACTCCGCTGGCACAGTTTCGTCGAGCGGCCCGTTCTCGACCACGCCGATGACGCGGTAGCCGAGAGAAGGGCGCTCGCGCATCTCGCTGATGCAGAGCGCGGCTTCGGGGCCGCGCCCGACGACGAGCGTCGGTATCAGGTTGATGTCGCGGCGGCGGACGAAGGTCTGCGCCGCGCGGACCAGCAGGCGCAAGAGTCCGAAGGAGGCGAGCGCGAGAAAGAAGTCCAGGACGAAGACGCCGCGCGCGTAGGAGAAGGCGCGGTATTCAAAGCCGCCACGGTAGAGGAAGGCCGCCGCCACGATCAGGAGCGAGCCCGCGGCCGTCGCCTTGAAGACGCGCGCGCCGTCCTCCACGAACGAGAACTCGCCGCGCAGCCTGTAGAGGTCAAGGTAGTAGAGCGTGACGAGGCGAATCAGCACGACGAAGGGCACGAGCGCGCCGTAGGGCGCGAACTGCTCGCTCCAGGTGAGTTGGCCCGCCGCGCCGCGCGCGAAGACTGTGTCTTCCTCGCGCAGGTAGAACGCGGCGACGAAAGAGAGCGCGGCCAGACCCACGTCGGCCAGGACGAGCGCCGCCTTGACGGTGGGGATGACCCAGCGCGGCGCGCGCGCCGGCACGCTCACCGCGCGAGCCTCGATTGCCGTCTCTTTCAGCCGCTCAACTCTCATCGGATTGAATCGTAAATCGAAAACTCGTGAATCGTAAATCGTAAATCGTAAATCGTAAATCGGAGAACGGTCTTTCTTTTACCATTCACGATTCACGATTCACGAAGTATCAAATCCGCGACCTCAGCGCGCACGTGCAGGGCGCGGCGCGCGTGAGCGTCGCGTTTTTTCTCCAGCGGCAGCGCGTCCAAATCCTCGCGCGTAGTGATGCGCTTGAGTCTGCCTTCGCGGACCAGCTCTTCGTCCACGGCGGCCCAGCGGCCCGCATATATGGTCGCGGCGGGAACGCCGAGCGCTGCCGCCTCGCGGTTCATCGTGCCGCCCGCGCTGACGACCAGATCGGAGGCGGCGATGAGATTGGCCCCGTCGAGAGCCGCGCGCGGGAGAATCAACTTCGGACGCTCGCTATATATCTCGCGCTGGGCCTCGGTGCGCGCGAGCATGATGACCTTCACGTCCGAGCGCGCACTGAGACGCGCGAGCAGTTCGTCAAACAACTCGTTCTCGAAGCGGTGATAGAGCGCATCGCGCGCCGGCGGCCGGACGACGATGGTCACGTCTTCAGGGCCGACGCCGAGCGCCGCCAGGGTTTCCCTAAAGCGCGGGTCGGGCGTGAAGTCGGCGAGGTACACGTCCTCTTTCGTGCCCTGATAACGACGAACTTTGCGCGCGCGCGCGCCGTAGCGGCCGAGCGCCTCATCCGGGAACGAGCGCGGGACGATCACGCGCGACGCGAGCCTGAAGGCCAGATGGTTCGCGGGCTGGTGCTCGTAGTCCATCAGCGTCACGCTCCTGATGCCCAGAGCACGCGCGGCGGCCACGTGCGCGTAAGAGTTGTGACTGACCGCCAGGTCAAACGCGCGCGCGCGCGCCCACTTGCGCAAAGCGGCCACGCGCCCGAGCAGGTTCCCGGCCTTGCCCGCGAGAGCGCGCCCGCCGTGGCTTCCGATGACCACGGGAGCGAGCCCCGCCGCCTGTGCCAACTCGACAGTCTGCGCGAAGTCCCGCGCCGTCAACTGAACGGACGCCCCGCGCCTCTCGAACTCCGGTATCAACGCCCGGAAGAACGGCACGTGCGGCGAGTTCGCCAGGTCA
>DATFCB010000141.1:0-7384 GCA_035253525.1 Pyrinomonadaceae bacterium
GAAGAGCAGGTTCGGCGAAGAGAGGGTTGTTTCGACCTTCTGTATCTCCGCGACCTTCACCTCGAACGGGTCGCGCAGCAGGCGCGTGCTGACATGGTCGTCCGGCAGCTCAAGGACGAACGCTTTGGCTGAGACGGACGCCCCGCCCACGGACAACGAGAGTTGTCGTCTATCTGGGTCGAGCGGGTCTTCGACGTGTAAATACGAAAGCCCCCTGGCCTCGCTCAAACGGGAAAGCCGCTTGCCGCCGACGAGCCACACGTCGTCCATCTCGTTAGTGACGGCGAGCCTGGTTTCCCACGCCTTCAGTCCCCCCTCCGACGCCTCCAAATAGCTGCGCGCCTCAAGCAGACGCATGACGTTGCTCGCCGTGACTTCGCCGTGGAGCTGCGTCTCCGGCTGCTGTAGCACGCCCCAACCGAAGGACGCACCGGCGGCCGCCGCCCTCCTGGCGAGAACGATGAGCGCTGCTAAGTGCGCGAGCCTGGGGGTGCCTAACTGATTAGGCCCCGCGTCGAAGAGCGCCACGGAAAAGCGCGAGCCCGCGGGGGCACGGCGCGCCAGGTTCAGGAAGAGGTGCTCGCCCATCACGGCGCGGCGCGTGAACTCCTCAGGTATCTCGTCGGCGAGCGCCAGTTCGGAAAGCAGCAGGCGGTCATAAGCGCCGCGCCGGCTCAGTCCGTCGAACCCGTCCGGCTCGCCGTCCCCTTTGTTCAGGCGAGAGCTAAGAGGGCCGATGGCGATTGAAAGCCGCTGGAGCAGCGGCACGAGCGCCAGCCCTGTCTCTTCCGGGAAGATGTTGAGGTGTGCGGCCCAATGAGCCAGCGGGGCAGGGAGTTTCATCGCGCCTCCTTCAGCCACTCGACGAGCGACTGACGCGCGACGGCGCGCGCCTGGGCCAGCGGAACAATCAGCCCAGGGTTCACGAGTAAGGCACAGGGGAATAGTTCCTTGAAGCGCCCGGCCAGCGCGCGCTCCAGAAGGGGAAGCGGCACGGAAGGCTCAAGCGTCGTCGGCAGCAGCAAAGACGGAGCCCTCTCGTCGCGCCCCAGGTACGTGACCGCGTCCACCCAGGGCAGGCTTTCTTCGCCGCCCAGAAGGAGGAGCAGTTGCGGGCCGCTGACTCCCCTGAACGACGAGAGGACTTCGTCAGGCTCGCCCAAAAGACGCCGGGCCAGCCGGTTCGTCGCCGCCGGGCCGTGCGCGGCCAGGCCGACGGGCGCGAGCGGCACAGGGCGTGGACGCCAGGCGACTTCGATCAGAGAATTACGGTCCATCGGACTTCGCACCGAACTTCGCATCCACCTTCATTCAAGGCTCGTCAATCTGTCCGATTGCATCAATGATCTGGACGCGCGCCTCTATCAATTCCTGCGGCATCTGCTCGGGCGCGAAGCCCGCGTCAATCTCTCGGGCGACGCCTTCCAGCTTGAGACGCCAGACCTTCCGCGGCTCCGCGCCCTGAGGCCGCTCGGCCAGAATCCGGCGCGCGGCCTGCACGATTCTGGTCGCCCTCGCGAGCGGCCCCAGCGAAGCCTCCTCGGCGGCGGCCGGCAGAGTTTTATTCTCGGTGGCGGAGAGCATCTCGCGCAGGCAGTCGCGCGCCGCCGATTGCTGCTCGCGCGTCGGGACGACAAAGATAATGGGCCAGAGGTCGGCCTCGGTCGGCTGCATCCGTCCGGCCAGCGCCGCGGCCGCTGCGATAAGTTTCTGCGCCTTGACCGCGCGGCGGTCAGTCAGAGTAATCCCCGCCCCGCGCAACGTCCTGATGGCCTGCGCGAGAAAGGGGCGCACGGCCGAAGTGTCTGAGGCGCGCGCCGCGTCGGCCAGGAGGTCTATGTCGCTCATGCTGGCCGGGGTCAGGCTGCCGTCCTGAGACAACCCCCAGCCGTCTTCGAGCAGCCGTTCCAGCATCGGGTCCGGGATGGAGTCAACGAAGATACGCACCAGAAAGCGGTCCGCGAATGCCGCCAGCGATTCGTCTTCCGGCAACGCGTTGGACGCGCCGACGCAGACGCGCAAAGGGCATCGCGCGCGCGTGTGACCGCGCCTGAAGACGCGCTCGTTGAGGATGCCGAGCAGGGTGTTGAGAATCGCCGTCGAGCCTTGAAAAATCTCGTCCAGGAAAGCTATTTCGGCCTCCGGCAACATCCCCAGGGTCTCCGTCTCGACCAGGCCGTCCTTGAGCTTTCTCAAATCGACGGGCCCGAAAATCTCGCTCGGCTCGGTGAACCTGCCGAGGAGATATTCAAAATACTGGCCGCCGGTCGCACGCGCGATGCGCCGCACGGCCTCGCTTTTGGCCGTCCCAGGGGGGCCGATGACGAGCACGTGTTCCTGAGCGACCGCGGCCAGCGCGACCATCTCGACCAAAGCCTCGCGCTCGACGAGCCCTCGCGCCGCGCCGGAAACGGCCTCGCGCAGTGAGGCCGCCGCTTCTAAAAAAGAGAGTTGTGTGGACATAGAGGAACCTTGAATGCTGATTGAAATTGCTGCTTCGGGAGTAAACGATTCCTGAGATTCGTAAGGGTAATTCCCAACTGAATGCTCGGCGGGAGTTCTTACAAAACTGCTGCGGCCGTCGTGAAGGTCGCCGAAATGATGATAGGGGAATCGGTAACGATTTACAAGACGTTTGTCACTTCGGTAGTGGCTCAGTTTCAAGCAGGACGAAGAAAAAGGCGGCCTCACGCAAAGGCGCAAAGACGCAAAGAAAAGCGCACAAGGTGAAGAGACACTTAACCTCTTTGCGCTCTTCTTCGCGCCTTTGCGTCTTTGCGTGAGATTCTTAAATTTCAAACTGAGCAACCGCTCAGGAGCGTCGCCCCTGCTTGAGGTCTTTTAATATCTCGCGGCTCGCGTTCGCGCCGGGCGCGCCCGTGAGGCCGCCGCCGGGGTGCGTGCCCGCGCCGCACAGGTAAAGCCCCTTGATGGGCGTGCGGTACTGCGCGTGGCCTATGATGGGGCGGAAGGTGAAGAATTGGTCTAACGATGGCTCGCCGTGGAGGATGTGCCCGCCCGTCAGGTTGTAGTCTCGCTCAAGGTCAAGCGGCGTGATGACCTGCCGGTGGATGATCGTTTCCCGCAGGTCGGGCGCGTAATCCGCCAGCGCGCCTATGACCGCGTCGCCGAACTCCTCGCGTCTGGTGGCCCAGTCCCCTTCCTTCAAATTGTACGGCGCGAACTGCACGTAGACGGACATCACGTGTTTGCCTTCGGGCGCAAGCTGCGGGTCCGTGAGCGTGGGGATGGTGATGTCCATGTATGGCTGCCTGGAATAGTCGCCGTACTTCGCATCGTCGAAGGCGCGTTCCAGGTAATCAATGCTCGGGCCGACGTGAATGCGCCCGGACAGTTTGCCGCTCACGTCCGCCGTATCAACGCCTGTGAAGGAGGGCAGGCGGTCGAGCGCCAAATTGACCTTCGCCGCCGCGCCGAGCGAGCGATAGCCGCGCACCTTCATCAAAAAATTAGGGTCCAGGTCGGTCGGGTCAACGAGCTTGAGGAACGTGCGGCGCGGGTCCGCGTTCGAGACGACGGCGCGCGCCTGAATCTCCTCGCCGCTACCGAGCACGACCGCCGTCACCCTGCCATTAACGACGCGAACGCTCATCACGTCAGCGCCCGTGCGAATTGACGCCCCGAACGAGATGGCCGCCTGTGCCAGCGCGGACGTGAGCGCGCCCGCGCCCCCTTTGACGAACGAGGAGGGCGCGAGCGCGTGGCCGTCCATCGCCGCCTGCAACAGAAGCGGCGCGCTCGTCCCGGCGGACCAGGGGCCAGCGAGCGCGCCGTAGATGCCGCGCGCCGCGACGACCGCCCGCAAACTTTCCGTCTCGAACCATTCTGCCGCCAAATCGGCCACAGCCATCGGCCCGTAGCGCAGCAGGCGATACGCGTCCCTTTTGTCCAGCCCGCGAAACTTCAGGCCGAGCTTGCCCAGGCCCCAAAGCTCTTTCGTCGTGGGCTTGTCAATTGACGGCGGCGTCATCGTGAGTATAGGGGCCAGCACGCGCCCTATGCGGCTGAAGCTCTCGCGAAACTCCGTGTAAGCGCGCGCGTCGTGCGCGGAAACTTTTTCAAGCTCCTGAACAGTGCGCGCCGTGTCGTCGTAGATTGCGAGCGCCGGCCCGTCCGCGTTCAAAGCAAGCGCGCGCACCGGGGGCGCGACGAACGTCAGGCCGTGGCGCGCGAGTTCCAGGTCTTCGAAAATGTGCGGGAGCAGAGGCGCGGTCGCGTGTGCCAAAATGGAAGCGCGAAAGCCTTTGTAAAACTCTTCCGTAATGGCACAGCCGCCGACCATTTCGCGGCGCTCAAGGACGAGCGGCTTGAGTCCGGCCTTAGCCAGATAACAGGCGGCGACGAGACCATTGTGGCCGCCGCCGATGATGATGATATCCCGTTCAGCGTCGGCCACTAGACCTTACCTCGCTTCCAGTCTTGCAAGAGCTTGAGCGCGGCGTTGCGACCCGGCGCGCCCATGATGCCGCCGCCGGGGTGCGTGGCCGAGCCGCACATGTAGAGGCTGCGAATCGGCGTGCGGTATTGCGCCCAGCCCGGCGCGGGCCGCAGGAAGAAGAGTTGTTCGAGCGTCAACTCGCCCTGGAAGATGTTGCCTTCCGTGAGGCCGAACTCGCGTTCGATGTCGAGCGGCGTCAAGACCTGGCGGTGCAGAATCAGCTCAGAGATGTTCGGCGCGAACTCCGCAATCGTGTTGATGACCGTGTCGCCGAACTCCTCGCGCCGCTCGTCCCACGTCCCCTCTTTCAAGTTGTAGGGCGCATACTGCACGAAGCAAGACATGACGTGCTTGCCCGGCGGCGCGACCGACGGGTCCGTCAAGGACGGGATGACCATGTCAATGTAGGGCCGGCGCGAAAATTGTCCGTACTTGGCGTCGTCGTAGGCGCGTTCCATGTATTCGATGCTCGGCGAGATCGAGACCGCGCCGCGCAGGTGCGGCCCCGCGCCCGGCAGACAAGTGAAATCAGGCAGCCCGTTCAAAGCAAGATTCACCTTGCCCGAGGAGCCGCGAAACTTGTAGCGGCGGATATCGTCCACGAACTCGCCCGGCAGATGTTCCGCCCCGATCATCTTCATGAAGGTGAGGCGCGGGTCAACGCTCGACGAGACCACGTCCGCGTAAATCTCGTCGCCGTTCTCAAGGGCGACGCCTGTGGCCCGGCCGTTCTTGAGAATGATTTTGGCAATCGGTGCTTCGGTGCGAATCTCGGCCCCGGCCTCGCGCGCCGCGTCCGCGATAGAGTTTGAGATCGCGCCCGTGCCGCCGCGCGCCAGGCCCCACGAGCGGAATGCCCCGTCAATCTCGCCCATGTAGTGATGGAGCAGGACGTAGGCCGTGCCGGGCGAGCGTATGCCTAAGAATGTGCCAATGATGCCGGAGGCCGACATCGTCGCCTTGAGCACGTCCGTCTCGAACCAGCGGTCCAGGAAGTCAACCGCGCTCATGGTCATCAACTGAACCTGATTGTATTTGTCTTCGAGCGGCAGTTGCTGGAAGCGCCGGCCCAGAAAGAGCAGGTCCGTGAGGCCCTTGACGTTGAGAGATTTCGGGTCGGGCGGCGTCATGCCGAGGATGGGTTTGACGAAGCGGCCCATCTCTATCATCGCCTTACCGTACTCGTCATAAGCCTCCGCGTCGAGCTTCGAGTGGCGGGCAATCTCACGGCGCGTTTTGGCGTGGTCGTTGACGCGCCAGAGGTAGTCGCCATTCGTCATCGGCGTGAACGTGCCGTCGAGCGGCAAGATTTCCAAGCCGTGGCGCGGCAAATCCAGTTCGCGTATGATCTCCGGCCTCAGGAGCGAGACCACGTAAGAGCAGACGGAGAACTTGAAGCCCGGAAAAACTTCTTCCGTGACGGCCGCGCCGCCGAGCACGTGACGGCGTTCAAGCACTAAGACCTTTTTGCCCGCGCGCGCTAAATACGCGGCGTTGACCAGACCGTTGTGGCCGCCGCCGATGACGATTGCGTTGTATTTTTGAGCCATGAATTAACGGGTCTTGCTTGATGAAGTCTCGCTAGCATACTTATAATCGCGCGGTCTGACAACTACCTCCTTCTGGATAACTCGATGCCCATCGGAACGGCCTTTCACGAAAGAACCCTCGCGTTGTGCGAGAGCTTGAATTACCGCGAGTGGTCAGGCTACTACGCCGTCAGCTCCTACGAGCCGCACCACGAACACGAGTACAACGCGATTCGCAATGCGGCGGCGCTGATAGACGTGTCGCCGCTCTTCAAGTACAAGCTGACCGGAAGAGACGCGACCCGCCTCGTTGACCGCGTCGTCACGCGCGACATGCGGAAAGTCTCGACGGGGCAGGTTATCTACACGCCCTGGTGCGACGAGAGCGGCAAGACCATTGACGACGGCACGGTTTCGCGTCTCGAAGAAAACACGTATCGCTGGACCGCCGCCGATCCGAGCCTGCGCTGGTTCACTCAGAACGCCGCGGGCATGGATGTTCAGATCGAAGATATCTCAGAATCCGTCTCCGCTCTCTCGCTGCAAGGGCCGACCTCTGGACGCCTGCTCAAGCGCATTGCCGAAGCCGACATTGAGAACCTTAAATATTTCCGTGTCACTTCGGGCAAGATTGCCGGTGTTCCGGTGGACATCTCGCGCACGGGCTACACGGGTGACCTCGGTTACGAAATCTGGATTCCGTCGGAGCACGCGGTGCGTGTCTGGGACGCGCTGATGGACGAAGGCCGCGCGTTCGACATACACCCGGCGGGGATGCTCGCGCTCGACGTGGCGCGCATAGAGGCGGGCCTGTTGCTGATTGACGTTGATTTCCAGGGGAGCAAGAAGGCGCTCACGGAGCCGCAGAAATACTCGCCCTTCGAGATGGGCCTGGGCCGCCTCGTCAGCCCGGATAAAGGACGCTTCGTGGGACAGGCTGCGCTTCATGAAGAACGTAAGCGCGGCCATGCGCGCGAGATCGTGGGGCTTGAGATTGACTGGACGGGTGTCGAGCGCCTCTACGAAGAGGCCGGACTGCCGCCCGCTGTTTCGGCAATCGCCTCGCGCGTCTCTGTGCCAGTTTATAAGAACGATGAGCAGGTCGGGAAAGCGACTTCGACGACGTGGTCGCCCACGCTGAAAAAGTTCATCGCGCTCGCAACGGTCGAGCGCGAGCACGCGAAGCCCGGCGCGCGAATCGAATTCGAGATCACAATCGAGGCCGTGCGCCACCGCGTCCGCGCGACGGTCGTCAAGACGCCCTTCTTCAACCCGAAGCGAAAGACGGCGACGCCCGTCACATGAGGAAACGGCGTCAAGCTTTTCTTAGCGCCTTTGCGTCTTTGTGTGAAGAAAACTAAATCACTCACGCTGGAGGCGCAAAGGCGCTAAGGAG
>DATFCB010000142.1:0-14991 GCA_035253525.1 Pyrinomonadaceae bacterium
CAAAGGCGCAAAGAGGTGCTTGACGCTTTTTTTATCCGCAGTCCGTGGTGGGCCAATTCAAGGGAGTTGACGGCAAGGCTTATGAGGAAGAGTTCCGCACAAGGAGCGTCCAACGGTTCACAGTCTCAGACCCGTATGGGAACGGGGATAGAAGGTCTGGACAACATTCTGGAGGGCGGCTTCCCGGCCAATCGCATCTACCTCGTCGAAGGCGACCCCGGCACGGGCAAGACCACGCTCGCGCTCCAATTCCTGCTCGAAGGCGCGCGGCGCGGCGAGCCCGGACTCTACGTCACCCTCTCCGAGACGAAAGAAGAACTGTTGTCGGTCGCGGAGTCGCACGGCTGGACGCTCGAAGGCTTCGGCATCTACGAATTGTTGCCGACGGCGAGCAGCCTTAACCCCGAATCGCAGTACACCATCTTCCATCCGTCGGAGATAGAACTCGGCGAGACGACCAACGCCGTGCTCGAAGAGGTCGAGCGCCTCAAGCCGCGTCGCGTCGTCTTCGACTCACTGTCGGAGATGCGTCTCTTGGCGCGCGACCCGCTGCGTTTCCGCCGCCAGATACTCGCGCTCAAACAATACTTCGCCGGGCAAAAGAGCACCGTGCTGCTTTTGGACGACAAGGTCGCGGACGGGCAGGAGCTGCAAGTCCAGTCAATCGCGCACGGCGTCGTGGCGCTTGAGCACCTGGCCGTCGAGTACGGGGCCGAGCGCCGCCGCCTGCGCGTCGTCAAGCTGCGCGGCGCGCGCTTCCGCGGCGGCTACCACGACTTCAACATAGAGACGGGCGGCGTCGTCGTCTTCCCGCGCCTCATCGCGGCCGAGCACCGGCAGAAGTTTGAGAAGGAGTCGGTCACGAGCGATGTGCCTGAGTTGGACGCGCTCGTGGGCGGCGGGCTGGACCGTGGGACGAGCACGCTCATCATCGGCCCGGCCGGCTCGGGCAAGTCAACGCTGGGCTCACAGTTCGCCGCGTCGGCCGCCGAGCGCGGCGAACGCTCGGCCATCTTCATCTTCGACGAAATCCGCGAGACCTATCTCGGGCGGGCCGCGGGCATCGGGACCAACATGCAGGGCTATGTGGAGGACGGGCGCATCACCCTCCAGCAAGTTGACCCGGCGGAGCTGACGCCGGGCGAGTTCGCTCATTCGGTGCGCAGGTGCGTGGACCGCGACGGCGCGCGCGTCGTGATTATTGACAGCCTCAACGGCTACCTCAACGCGATGCCTGAGGAGCGCTTCCTGACCATACAGATGCACGAGCTGTTGACCTATCTGAATCAACAGGGCGTCGTCACGCTCATTATCATGGCGCAGCACGGCTTCCTCGGCACGTCAATGGCGACGCCCGTGGACGTGAGCTACCTGGCCGACACCGTGCTGATGCTGCGCTACTTCGAGACGGGCGGCGAGATTCGTCGCGCGCTCTCGGTCGTCAAGAAGCGCACGGGCAGGCACGAGCGCGCGATCCGCGAATTGGAAATCTCTTCGGCAGGCATCCACGTCGGCGAGCCATTGACCAATTTTCAAGGGGTGCTGACGGGCGTCCCCATCTATAACAGGACAAAAAACGCGACGGGCGGAAGGTCTGATGACTGAGCCTGAGTCACAGGACAAACGGGACCAGCGAATACTCATTCTCGCCCCGACGGGCCGGGATGCCGCGCTCACCGCGCGCTTCCTTGACGAGAGCGGCCTGCCTTGGGAAATCTTCGAGCACATCGAGGAACTGTGCCAAAAGATGCTCGACGGCGCTGGCCTGGTCTTCCTCACCGGCGAGGCTCTGACCCCCGAAGCCATGGTGTGCCTGGGCGAGGCGCTGGCCGCGCAGCCGACCTGGTCCGACATCCCCGTCGTCGTCCTGACCAGCGGCGGCGGCGGCGAACCCCTCAACGCCGAAGCCATCGCGGCGCTGAGCGAGGCCGGCAACGTGACGCTCATCGAGCGGCCCGTGCGCGTGGCGACGCTTTTGAGCGCGTTCAAGTCCGCCCTGCATGCGCGCCGCCGCCAGTACGAGGTGCGCGATTATCTGGTCAAGGAAGAGGTCTCGAAGGAAGCGCTCAAGCGCGGCGAGGAGCGGCTGCGAGTCGCGCTCGACGCGGCCCGACTCGGCGCATGGCAGTTGGATTTGGCGACCGGCCAGATGAATTGCACCGCGCTCTGCAAAGAGCATTTCGGGCTGCCGGCGGACGCGGAGTTTTCCTACGACGTACTGGTCTCGACGATTCACCCGGAGGACCGCGCCTCGATGCGCGCGGCCGTCGAGCGCGCGTTGCGCGAGCGTGACACTTACAGGGCGGAATATCGCGTCGTCCGGCCCGACGGCAGTCTGTACTGGGTGCTGATGAGCGGGCGTGGCGATTACGGCGCAAATGGCGAGCCGCACAGCATGGCGGGCGTCACGCTCAACATCACGAACAGGAAGCTGGCCGAGCAGGAGCGCGAGCAGCTTTTGTTGAGGGAGCGCGCGGCGCGCGCCGAGGCCGAAGAGTCTAGCCGCCTGAAAGACGAATTCCTCGCCACCGTCTCGCACGAATTGCGCACGCCGCTGACGGCCGTGCTCGGCTGGACGCACCTTCTGCGCGACGGGCGGCTGGACGAAACGGCCACCACGCGCGCCCTCGAAACGGTCGAGCGCAACGCCCGCGCGCAGCAGCAACTCATCGAAGACCTATTGGATGTCTCGCGCATCATCACCGGCAAGCTGCGCCTCGACGTGCGACAAGTCGCGCCCGCCTCCTTCATCGAAGCCGCCATCGAGGCGGTGCTCCCGGCCGCAGAGGCCAAAGGCATCGTGCTTGAAAAATCGCTTCAGCCTGACGCCCCCGCGCTCTCGGGCGACCCCGCGCGGCTTCAGCAGGTGGTCTGGAACCTGATCTCGAACGCCATCAAGTTCACGCCGCCGGGCGGCCACGTCCGCGTTCGTTTGGAGAGCGTGAAGTCGCACGTGGAGATTTCCGTGACCGACACGGGCGACGGCATCAGGCGGGAGTTTCTGCCTTACGTCTTCGACCGCTTCCGTCAGGCCGACGGGACGACAGCGCGCCGCTACGGTGGTTTGGGCCTGGGACTCGCCATCGTGCGCCACCTCGTAGAGCTGCACGGCGGGACAGTCCGCGCAGAGAGCGCGGGCGAAGGGCAGGGCGCGACGTTCACCGTCAGTCTCCCGCTCGTCGCCGCGCAAAGATCGGAGGACGGCGACGGCGGCGGCGACGCCGCTTCCGTTCACACGCTGGCCGTGGACGCGCGCCGAACTGTCGAATGCCCGGACAAGCTGGACGGCCTGAGGGTGCTCGTCGTGGACGACGAGGCCGACACGCTCGATTTGATTAAAGTCTTACTGGGCCAGTGTGGCGCGGAGGTCGCGACGGCCAAGTCCTCCGCCGAGGCCCTCGCCCTGTTCGAAGAGTCCACGCCCGACGTGCTTATCAGCGACATAGGGATGCCGGGCGAGGACGGCTACGAGCTGATTCGGAGAGTGAGGGAGTTGCCGCCCGAGCGCGGCGGGCGCACCCCTGCGGTTGCGCTGACGGCTTATGCGCGCGCCGCAGACCGCCTGCGCGTCCTGCGCTCCGGCTACCAGATGCACGTGGCGAAGCCGGTCGAGCTGGCCGAGTTGGTCGCGGTCGTGGCGAACGTCGTCAGGCGCGTGTAGCGTTCCTGAATGTGCCGTGTAGGAACCGGACCAGCGCTCGGCTATTTGACCATGCGACTGATGGCGTAGACGGCGACGAGACACAACAAAATCAGGCTGACGACGCCGAGCGCGTCCGTCTTCAATCCTCTTCGCCGGTCCATGCGACCACGACGCAGGAAGAGCCAGCCTAGAAATATTCCGCCGAGCAGCCCGCCCAGGTGGGCCGCATTATCTATAAAAGCGAATCCGATTAAACCGAATAAAGCGACGAAGCCAACGACTTCGAGCATCAGTCTGAAATACCCGGAGGGGTATTTCTGCGGATACAAATAGGCCGCCACGATGACGAAGCCCAAGTGTCCCATCAAGCCGCCGGACGCGCCGATTGACGTGGTGTTCGGGTATAAGAAGAGGCTGAAGACGCTTCCGCAGAGGGCAGAGAAGAGAAAGACCGTCGGGATGAGCGCGCGGTGCGTGAGCCGCTCGACGATTGGCGCGAATTCAGTCAGGAAGATAATGTTCAGCCAGAAGTGCGTGAAGTTGGCGTGCATCAGCGTGCAGGTCAGAAGCCGCCAGTACTGGCCCTGCCACACGGCCGGCTTCAAGAGCCCCGCCGCGTTGACGGATTCTTTCTCGCCGTAAAGAAACTGTGCCACCAAGACGATAATGATGAAGGCCGCGAGGAAGAAGGTGTAGGCGGTAGCCCGCGTCTCTTTCACCCAGCGGCCGAAGCGCGCCATCTCTGCGGCGCGGCGCGCGTCCTCCTGCGTGTAATGCCTGGCGCGGTAGAGTTCAAAGACTCCGCCGAACACCGACACGACCCCGATTACCAGGAAGAAGTTGCGCCAGATCATGTCTCGGCCGCCCAGCGCGAGCGCCAGCCCGCCGCCGAAAACTAAAAAGCCCGCGCCCCAGTAGAGAGCTTTGCGTGCGTCTTTGAAGGCGCGACGTTTGAAAGCCGTCACGGTCAGAGGGACTTCTTCGGGAAGGACGGGACGCGTTGTCTCCGGCGTCCAGACCGATTCGATTTCGAGGACTCCGCGCTCCGTGACCGCCTCGACCAACTCTTCGGGGCTGCATCCCACGGCCTGGCCCTTCGACACGAAGCCGTAATCGCAGCCGGCAGGCTTCTCCCCGGCGGGGGCCGGTGGCTCCCACGGGCGCGCCCCGCGAGTCTCCACCTTGTCGGCAATCGTGCCAGGCTCAACCATGAGAGGAACTTGTCTGCTCCGGGCCGGGATGATGTCGAGACCGCCCACACAATGTGACTCGCGCCGCGCCGGTGTCAACCCCGAAGGTGTGCGGGCGAAGACACAATGGACGCAAATTTGTTGTTGAATTGCGTCGCTGCTTTATGATACAAAGCGCTTGACGTAAACGAGGGGAAATGGCCCGGCGAGGTTTTTAAGCCGCGTCCCGTAATGCGCGTCGCTCTGAGGGAGGTCAGTTTATGCAGCAGCAGGTGCAGGGAGTGCCGGGGGGGCCGGTGAGGCGCTGGCGAGGGGCGTCCCTCGTTTTAGTCTTCACCATGCTCGGGGGGATCGTGTTGCCGGTCATCTCCATCATGGTCGAGACGACGACACACATGTGCGCCCAAACGTTCTTCGACCCCATCCCGACGCTGTGGCACGTCATCATGGTGGTGTTCGTGCCGCTGGCCCATTTTCAGGTCTGGCTGGCCGTGGACAAGGGCTCCACGGAGCGCCCCGTGCTGCTCGGGCTGGCGAACGCGGCGGCCATAGGCATCTCGGCCTTCTACACGATTGTTTATCTGCCGCTGCTGCCGCTCGCTTTCGCCGCCCTGGTCCTGATGGGGCTGGGGCTCCTGCCGATGGCCCCCATCTTCTCGCTCGTCTCCGGCATCATCATGCGTCGGCAGTTGCGGCGAATCGCCCCGCAGAGTTATGCCGTGAAGTGGCGCGGCCTCGTCACCGGGCTGGCCCTCTCGTTCGCGGTCATAGTGCTCGTCGAGCTGCCCATCACGTTGACGCGCGTCGGGCTGCAAATGGCCTCAAACGCTTCCGAGCCTGAGCGCAGGGCGCGCGGCCTGAGGTTGCTGCGCGACTACGGCAACAGGGATTACATGCTGCGCGCGTGCTACCAGCGCATGGGCGAGGCGACGGACCTGGTCGGGTTCATGTTCTCGCTCAAAGACCCGGTCATGCCGCAGGAGGCGCGGGAAATTTACTACCGTTTGACGGGCGAGACGTTCGACACGTCGCGCCCGCCGACGAGGCTGAAGGGGCAGTTGCGGCCGGACGAAACGTTCGACTTTGACCGGGACCAGGGCGGGACCGCGATTGCGGGCAAGGTCAAAGGTCTCTCGCTCTCGGGTTCGCTGATTGACGGCTCGGTGGACGCAGACGCGGCGCTCGCCTACGTCGAGTGGACGCTCACCTTCAGGAACGTTTCCGTGAATCAGCAGGAGGCGCGTGCGCGGGTGCAACTCCCGCCGGGCGGCGTCGTCTCGCGCCTCACGCTCTGGGTCAACGGCGAGGAGCGTGAAGCTGCCTTCGCGCGCAGAGACCGTGTGCAGCAGGCTTACCAGCAGGTCGTCCGGCGCGACCGGCGCGACCCCGTGCTCGTTACCACTTCGGGACGCGACCGCGTGCTGGTTCAAGCCTTCCCTGTGCCGCCGAACGGCGGCGAACTGAAGTTGCGTTTCGGCATCTCCGCCCCGCTCATCCTCGAAGACAAATCGCGCGGGCTTCTGCGCCTGCCACACTTTCTCGATAGAAATTTCAGCATCCCAGACGAAGTCAAGCACTCAGTCTGGGTGGAGTCGAAGCGGCCCTTGCAAGCCGAGTCGAACAGGATGCGCGCCGAGCGGCCCGAAGAGAACGTGCACGCGCTGCGCGGGACGTACAGTGACACGGAGTTGACAGAGCCTGCGAACGTCTTGCGCCTGGAGAGGGCCGCGGAGGTCGCAGAGTCTTGGACACGCGACCCTTCAAAGCAGGGCGGCGAAGTGATTCGACAGTTCATACGTGAGGGAGAAACTCGCGTGCCTTCGCGCGTCGTCCTCGTCGTTGACACGTCGCTCGGCATGAAGGGGCAGGGCGCGGAAATCGCCTCGGCGCTCAAGAGCCTGCCGCCGAACGTCGAAGTCAAACTAATCCTCGCCGATGGAAACGGCGTTTACGAAGAAGGGATGAGCCAGCACGCGGCCTCCGGCAACGCGAGCGAGATAGCGAGCCTTCTTGAGGCCGTCACCTTCGAGGGCGGCGCGGACAACGTGCCCGCGTTGACTAAAGCCTGGGAGCTGGCCTCCGAGCGTCCGGGCAGCGTCGTCGTGTGGGTGCACGGCGCGCAGGGTTTGGAGATATGGCCGGTCGGGGAGTTGCGGCGCGTCATTGAGCGCCGCCCTGCGGGCACGACGCTTTACACCTTGCAGGCCGTCAACGGCCGCGACCGCATAGAGGAGGGACTGGACGGCGTCAACTCGGTCAAATCCGTGCCGCGCCTGGGGCGTCTGCAATCAGACCTGGAAAAATTGTTCACTCAACTGGCGGGACAAAGAAGGGCGTTTGAATTGGTCAGGACGAACGAGAAGCTGGCGCGAGTCGAGGACTCTCCGAACGGCAAGGAGACCTCTCTGCACCTGGCTCGCCTCTGGGCCAACGACGAGGTGGCGCGGTTAATCGCCGGCGATGAAAAGGACGCGAACGAGAAGGCCGTCCAGTTGGCCGCGCAGTATCAACTGGTGACGCCCGTCAGCGGGGCCGTAGTCCTGGAAACGGCGCAGCAGTACGAAAGGGCCGGACTTCAGCCCGTCGAGGCGGGAACAGTTCCGACCATCCCCGAGCCGGAGATGGTGCTGCTCGTCGCGGTCGTGGCCGCGATCTTCCTGTTCATGTTCTACAGGCAAAAGCGCGGCGTCGCGAGGGGGCTGGTTAGATGAGCGGGAAACGAAAAATCGCGCTCGTGCTCGCGGCACAGTTTTTGGCCCTGTGGCCGGTCTGGCAGTGGTACGCCGCACGCGTGATGGGTTCCGCAGATGGGAAGTGGGGCTTGCTGGCCGCGCTCTTCGCTGCCGTGCTCCTCTGGCGGAAGAGAGTTTTAGTTGTAGACGACGCGGCAAACGCGCGGCTCTGGTTGCCCGCGCTCTTTCTGTTGCTCTACGCGGCGAGTTACACGTTCATTCCTCCACTCGCCCGCGCCGCCATAGGCTTCACGGCCGTCGGCCTCACGTTGAGCGCGCTCGTCCTGGGCAGACGTTGTCACGCGGGGCTGTTGGGCCTGCTATACCTCTCGCTACCCGTGATTCCGTCCTTGCAGTTTTACGGCGGCTACCCGCTCAGGGTCTTCGTTGCCACTGTGACCGCGCCGATTTTAAGGCTCGGCGGCTTCAACGTCGTGCAGGAAGGGACCTGTCTCAACTGGGGAGGGCAGCTCATCTGGATTGACGCGCCGTGCAGCGGCGTGCGTATGCTCTGGGTTGGCCTCTTCCTCGTTTGCGTGCTCGCGGCCGTTTACGACCTGCGCCCGCTCAGGACTCTGTACAGCCTCGCGGCGGCTTTCGTCGTCATCATCTTCGGAAACGTCTTTCGCGCCGTGGCGCTCTTTTACCTTGAAGCGAAAGTGGTAGAGATGCCTTCCTGGTCTCACGAATACGTCGGGGTGGTTGCGTTCGTCGTCATCGCCGCGGGCATCGTCCTGATTGTCCGGCGCATGAGGGAAGGAGAGAAGCTGTGCGCTCAACCGCTCTCTATCTAGCCGCCTGTCTGCTGGCGGCAATCGTTCCCTGGCTGCCGCTCAAGTCAGGGGCGCGGGGCGTAGAGACTTCGGCCGCGTTCCCCGGCTGGCCCACGCACTTTGAAGGAAGACAACTGACAGCTTTGCCGCTCTCGGAACGTGAGCAGCGTTTCGGCAGCGACTTCCCAGGCCGCATCGCGCGCTTCACGGACGGCGAGCGCGAGATAGTCATACGCTGGGTGACGGAGGCTTCGCGCAAGCTCCACCCAGCAGCGGACTGTTTCGAGGGAGTCGGCTATCACGTGAGTCCTTTGCCGCTGAGGGTGGACGACGAGGGAAAGCGTTGGGGAAGCTTCACGGCCGCCCGGCAAAACGAAAAGCTGCGCGTCTCTGAAAGAATCTACGCGGACGGCGGCGACAGTTGGTCGGACGTGTCCGCGTGGTACTGGGCCGCAACGAGTGACGCAGCCGCCGGACCCTGGTGGGCCGTCACCATCGCCGAGAACTTCACAAAAGCCTCGCCCTGAAGTTAGAGCATCTCAAAATCAAAACTCAACCCCTTTGCGCCTTTGCGTCTTTGCGTGAGTGATTTAAAGTTTCTCACGCTGGAGACGTAAAGGCGCAAAGGATTTCTTGAGCATGATCAGGCTGCCCGAATCAGACGAAGACTTGTTGCGGGAGTGCGAGGTCTGGACGTTCCGCGCGAGCGGCCCCGGCGGCCAGCACGTCAACAAGACGGAGACGGCAGTCCGCATCAAGCACCTGCCGACCGGGCTCGTCGTCACCTCGCGCGAGGAGCGCAGCCAGTACAGAAATAAGTCCGCCTGTCTCGAAAAGCTGCGCGAGCGCGTCGCGCGGTTGAATCACCGGCGGCCCGCGCGCGTGCCGACGCGCGTCCCGCGCAGCGCCAAAAACCGCACGCTCGAAGCCAAAGCGCGCCGCTCGCGTCTCAAGCGGCAGCGCGCGAAACCGTCCGCGGACGAGTAGGCGGGCGGAGGCGGCGGCCGCGTGTTAGTATCGGGGACCGGGGAGATTCTTTAAATGATAACTGTCGCTAATCGCATCTACGTCGGGCGGGAGTACATGGACGCCTTCGAGGAGAGGTTCCGCGAGCGCGCGGGGCTGGTGGACAAGATGCCCGGGTTCGTTTCCAATCTGGTCCTGCGGCCCGTCAACGACGGAGACCCTTACGTGGTCTTCACCATCTGGCAGAGCCGCCAGGACTTTCTCAACTGGGTGCGCTCCGACGAGTTCGTGAAGGGGCACGCGCAGTCGGGCACACTGCCCAGGGAAGCATTCACAGGGCCGAACGTCCTTGAGATGCATGAAGTCGTGCAGGACTCCGCGCGGCCCGAGTTAGAGCCGGAGCCACGGGGCGGCCCGTTCAAGATGCATTAGCTCGCGCGCGACCGGCGCACGAGTTTTTTGTCAGTGGCCGAATTCGTAGGTCAGGATGCCGCTCGCGTAGGTGGGCGGCGCGTCAACAAACGTGGGCACGAAGCGTGCGCGACAGGCTGCCTCGCGCGCGGCCTGTCTGAGATGCGTGTGGCCGGAGATGCTCTGCGCCCACACGACTCTGCCGTCTGTGTCAACCAGCACCGACACCGCAACCACGCCCCGCACGCCGGCAGACGCGAGCGCGGGCGTGTAAGTCGGCGGCGGCTTACTGATGGCCTTCTTGTCCAGCTCTCCGACCCAGACGGGATTGTATAAAGAGGGAACTACACGCAGGTTGTCGCGACAGGAATAATCGCCCGCCAGAACGGAATTGATCGTCTCCGCCTGAGCGGCGGCCGTCCGGGCGGAGTCCGGCGCGGAGAGACCCGGCACCTCGCAAGTCACGTGAGTTAGGGGCATGGCGTTAAAGGTGACGATGGCGATGGGCGTCCAGATTAGCAGAGTCAGCGCCGCCACCTTGACGTGGTGAAGGCTGATGCCCAATCTCGTCAGCGCCTTCATCGCGATGAAGATGAGCGGGGCGATGATTAGCACGTCAGGCACGCCCTCATAGTTGCCGCTGATAAGGAAGCCGAGCGCGAAGGTGAACAAGGCGAGGGCCACGTGCAGAATATTCCGTCGCATACTGTCTCCTTTTGTCTGTTAGACACGCGCCGGGAGAAAATGTTCCCAACACGAATATGACGATACCAATCATCAACGCCGAAGCGGCGCGGCTGCTTTTGATGGGCGCGCAAGGATTGCTCGAAGACCCCGCGCGCGCGGCCAGCGCGTCCTCTCTGCGGAAACTGATCGAGCGGATGGGGTTCGTGCAGTTAGACTCCATCAACGTCGTCGAGCGCGCGCAGCACCTGACGCTCGGCAGCCGCCTGGACAACTACAGACACGCGCACTTCACGGCGCTCCTTGAGAAAGAGCGCAGCCTCTTCGAGCACTGGACGCACGACGCCTCGGCCGTCCCCACGAAGTGGTTCGCTCACTGGAAGCCGCGCTTCGAGCGCGACCGCGAGCGCGTTATGAAGAACCGCTGGTGGCGCGAGCGTATGGGCAACGACGCGGCACGGGTGATTGACGAGGTGCGCGGGCGCGTCGCGCGCGAGGGGCCGCTGCGCTCGCAGGATTTCGAGCGCGACCACACGGACGGCGTCGCCTCCAACGCGTGGTGGGGGTGGAAGCCGCAGAAGGCGGCGCTCGAATTTCTCTGGACGACGGGCGAGTTGATGGTCTTGCGCCGCGACAATTTTCAGAAGGTGTACGATTTGACCGAGCGCGTCCTGCCCGCTCACCACAAAGCGCCCGCGCCCGACGAGCGAGAGCACATCGAGTGGGCCTGTCGTACCGCGCTCGAACGTCTCGTCGTTGCCACGCCCAGAGAGTTGGCACAATTCTGGGACGCCGTGGACGTGTCTCAGGCGAAGAGTTGGTGCGAAGAGGCGCAACGCGAAGGGCGCATCATTGCCGTCTTAGTCGAAGCGGCCGACGGCTCGAAGCCCAGACAAGCGTTCGCCGAACCCAATTGGGAGCGGCGACTGCGCGCCCTTCCAAAGCCCCCTGAGCGGACGCGCCTCTTGAGCCCCTTCGACCCCGTGTTGCGCGACCGCGCACGCGCGCGCCGCCTCTTCGGCTTCGACTACCGCTTCGAGGCTTTCGTCCCGGAGCCGCAGCGGCAATACGGTTACTACGTGTTGCCCATCCTCGAAGGCGACCGCCTCGTGGGAAGGCTCGACCCGAAGTTTGAGCGGCGCGAGGGGCTGCTCAGCGTGCGTCGAATCTACTGGGAGCCGAATGTCCGCGCGACCCGGCCGAGGCTCAGGAATTTGGAGAAGGCTGCGGAAAGACTGGCCCAACTTATAGGCGCGTCGCGTGTCGCGCTGCCGCGTTGAAGGGACGAAAGAATTGTGAGCACAGGTAAATTCTCATTGACACATCTGGTCCGCGAGCCGGCGGCGGCGGGCCATGCGCGACCGCCGCTTCTGATCTTGCTGCACGGCATCGGCAGCAACGAGGCGGACTTGTTCGGCCTCGCGCCCTATCTTGACGGACGCTTCCTTATCGCCAGCGCGCGAGCGCCCATCTCGATGGGGCCGGGCGCGTACGGCTGGTTCAACATAGAGTTCACGCCGCGCGGGTTGCTGGCCGACATAGAGCAGGCGAAGAGAAGTTTGAGCGCGCTTCCGGGATTCGTGGACGAGTTGGTCGAAGCCTACGGGGCCGACGCGGGGTGCGTCTACCTGATGGGCTTCAGCCAGGGCGCTATGATGAGTTTGGCCCTTGCGCTCACCGCGCCTGAAAGAATCGCGGGCGCGGTCTTGATGAGCGGACGCTTCCCCGAGCAGGCGCTCGACCATGAGCCGGACGCGCGCGCTCTCGAAGGAAAGCCCTTCATGGTCACGCACGGCATTTACGACCCGGTGCTGCCGATTGCGGAAGGACGCACCGTGCGGGAACGACTGAAGGCGCTGCCCGTAGAATTGACCTACCGCGAGTACCCCATGGGCCACGAGGTCAGCATGGAGAGCTTACGGGACGTGACCGCGTGGCTCAGTCAATCGCTGGACGAGCGTTGCTCCGCTGAGTAAGAAGCGAGAGGTCCGGCAAAAGCTAGGCCGCTCGCGCCACCTGTAGAAAGCGGCTTGACGCGAGCGGCCTCTCCGCACAAGCCTGTCTCTTCCACGAAAACAAGTGTTGTGCGGCCAAAGGAGCGCACGCCCCACCCAAGACGTGCGCTCCCGTTTCTTAGCGGTGACTTCTTTTGAGTGACTTCTTGCTCGTCCGTGATAACGTCACGACGACCTTGCCCGAATCATCAAGACGGAAAATGAGGTAGTCGCCGGGACGCGCATTTATTTCGTTCAAGAGCGGGCAAGAGACGCGGCCTCTAGCCAAACCGTTATCGCTTGAGATTTTGGCCCGGTATTCTTCTCTTCTTTTCATGTGAAGCGCCCTTTAGATGGTGAAGAAAGCGCGCGGTTTGGTAAGATGCGCGCGGTCTGGTTGAAAAATTAGCAACGGCTAACATGCGTCGTCTCAAGCCTCAACCTCAAAAGCTGAGTGATGAGCGCCGCCGTTGAGAAGAAAAGGGTTCTCACGGCGACAAACTTGAGTCAGCGCATCTTATCCTCTATAGAGGATAAAGGCAAGCCGCAATGTGCTAACCCATCAGGAGGGCGCTCCTGATGGGAAACCCGCGTCCGAAGCCTGAGCGTTTAGCCGAAAAGCTGCTACAGATTCGGGATGCGCTTGGTCTATCTCAGACCGAGATGTTAAGGCGCTTAGGGCTTGAAAATTCTATGAAGCACACCAGAATATCGGAGTATGAATTGGGAATCCGTGAGCCGTCTTTGATGACTCTCCTGCAATATGCCCGCGCCGCTGGCGTCTGTGTTGACGTGTTGATTGATGATGAGATGGACTTGCCTGCCAGATTGCCGAGCAAGCCGAAACACACTTGACGTTAACCTGTAGGTTCCTTTTTTATTCCCCTGCTCTGCCGTAAAGAGGTAAAATCACCGCCCGACAGTGAGCCATGACCGCTGGCTTGCGGTCGCGGCCCGACCGGCGGCGCGTTCCCGTATAACTCCTATCACCTCGTCGGACAGGGAAGGTTCTGTATGCGTCAAGCGAAAGGTTCACGAGACGGGGATTACAGCGTGCTTCAGGCGATAGCCGAGAACACGTCTGACTCGATCTTCGCCAAGGACCTCGAAGGCCGCTACATCCTCGTCAACACGGCCTGTGCCAATTTTCTCGGCAAGAGCAAGGACGAGATTCTGGGCTGCCGCGACGCGGACCTCTATCCGGCGGAGGAGGCACGCCAGTTCGTCGCCGACGACCGCGAAGTCCTCAGGTCACAAACGACGATGACCTTCGAGGGCGTCGCCTCGGGGCCGGCCGGCGAGCAGCCTTACCGCGTGACGAAGGGCGTGGTCCGCGACGAGCGCGGGGAGATCGTCGGCGTCTTCGGCATCTCGCACGACATGACGGAGCGCAGGCATGCCGAGCGTGAACGCTTGGAGCGCGTCCGCGCCGAGGCGGCACAGGCACAGGCCGAAGCCGCTGCCCGCGCCAAGGACGAACTCGTCAACGAGCTGCGCGAGAGCGAGGCGCGCTATCGCAGCCTCCTGGAAAACGCCAACGACATCATCTACGCGCACGACCTCGAAGGGAATTATCTCTCCATCAACCGGGCGGGCGAACTCATCACGGGCTACACCAGGGAACAGATTCTCGGCGGCCTCAACATCGCAGAGGTGGTCGCCCCCGAGCACTTCGAGAAAGCTCGCCTGATGATGGCTCAAAAACTCCAGGACCCCTCCCCGACCGTCTACGAAGTGGACATCATCGCGAAGGACGGGCGGCGGCACACGCTCGAAGTGAGCACGCGCCTCTCGCTCCGCGAGGGCAAGCCCGCCGCGATTGAAGGCATCGCGCGCGACGTGACCGAGCGCAAGCGAATCGAGAGCGAGCGCGAGGAGTTGTTGGAGCGCGAGAGCATCGCGCGCGACGAGGCCGAGCGCAGGCTGGGCGAGAGCGTCAGGCTGTCGGCCGTCTACAGGGAACTGGCGCGCTCGCTCGAACTGGGCGAGGTGACGGCGACCATCTGCCGCGCGGCGCGCGAACTCCTGGGCGCGGACGGCGCGGCCTTTATCATCCGCGAGGGCGACGAAGTCTACTACGCGGACACAGACGCCATCGCGCCGCTCTGGAAGGGCCAAAGGTTTCCCACGACGGCCTGCGTCTCGGGCTGGTCAATCATCGAGCGGCAGCCCGCCGTCATCGAGGACGTTTACAAGGACGAGCGCGTCCCGTGCGAAGCCTACCGCCCGACTTTCGTCAACAGCCTGGTGATGGTCCCTGTGCGCGCGGTCAACCCCGTCGGGGCCATCGGCGCTTACTGGGCCGCGCGCCGCCGCGCCACGGACGACGAGGTGCGCCTGATGCAGACCCTGGCGAGCGCCGCCGACCTGGCCTTCGCCAACGCGCAGCTCTACGAGCAGACGAAGAAGGCGCGGCTCGAAGCCGAGGCCGCCAACCGCCTGAAGGACGAATTCCTCGCCACGCTCTCGCACGAATTGCGCACGCCCTTGACCGCCATCATCGGCTGGGCGCACATGCTCGGCGAAGAGATGCTCAACGCGGAGATGAGTCTTCAGGCCATAGCGGCCATACGCCGGAACGCGGACCAGCAGCGGCGA
>DATFCB010000143.1:0-5182 GCA_035253525.1 Pyrinomonadaceae bacterium
GGGAGGCAATCATGAAGGAATCTGTCGAGGCGTGTCCGCGCGCGCAGACGCTCGGAGAGGAGATCGTCAACAGCGTCACGCACGGCGTCGGGTTGTTGCTGGCCCTTTCCGTCCTGCCGTTTCTCATCACGGCGGCCGTTCGGCGGGGCGACGCGGCGAACGTCGTCGGCGCGAGCGTCTTCGGCGCGACCCTCGTGCTCCTCTACCTGGCTTCCACGATTTATCACGCCCTGCCGCAGAACAAGGCGAAGAACGTCTTCCAAATCCTGGACCACGCGGCCATCTTTTTGTTGATTGCAGGAACCTACACGCCGTTCACGCTCGGCGTGTTGCGCGGCGCGTGGGGCTGGACGCTGCTTGCCCTCATCTGGGGGATGGCGATTTTCGGGGTGGTCTTAAAGGCCGTCAGCGGGACGAAGTGCCGGCGGCTCTCCATGTGTCTTTACCTGGCGATGGGCTGGCTCGTCCTGATTGCGGTGCGGCCCGTCCTGGCGAATGTGCCAATTCCGGGGCTGGTGTGGATCGCTGCGGGCGGCGTCGCTTACACCTCTGGCGTGGCCTTCTTCGCGGCCGAGCGCATGCGCTACAGCCATTGCGTCTGGCACCTGTTCGTCCTGGCGGGCAGCGTCTGCCACGTCTTCGCGGTCCTCTGGTACGCCGCCTGATTTTCTCGCGGGGGAATTGTTGAATGATTAAGGCTCGTGCGGTCCTGGCTTCCGTCTCTCTCGTGCTTCTTCTGGCGACGCTCGGCGTGGCCCAAAAAGCGGGCGCGCCCGCGCCGGACTATTTCCCGCTCAAGGTCGGCGATTCCTGGACGTATCGCAACGACGAAGACGAGTCGGAGTTCACAGTCAAAGTCGTAGGCGAAGAGAAGCAAGCGGACGGGACGTTTGTTTACGAGGTGGAGAGGCTGATCGGGGTGCGACTTCTCATCTGGTACGCCAAGCCGCAGGGCTGGGTGCTCGTCGAGCGAGAGGCTAACCCCGAGCAGGAAGGGATCAATGTCAAACACGAGCCCGCACGCCAGTTCCTGAAGAACCCGCTCGTCGTCGGCGCGAAATGGAGATGGAGCGGGAAGGGAATGACGGGGACGGATGTCCTTGAGATTAACACCGTCGAAGGCCCGCAGGTGGTGACGACGCCCGCAGGCCGCTTCCGCGCCATGAAGGTCGTCAGTCGAGTGACGGAGGGAGACGCCGCCGTGACCAGAGCTTACTGGTACGCGCCCGGCGTCGGCCTGGTCAAGACGCTGACCAAGACCCCGACGCTTGAGTACGGTTCGCAACTGGTTGATTACAGCTTCAAGAAAAAGAGTCCGCAGCGGTGAAAGAATTCTTCAGACGCGCCATTGGGCCGCCGTTTGAAAAGACCGGAAGCGCGGACTATACTGCGCCCGTGACTGTTCACAATTCCGAAGTCTCCCTTGAACGAATCCGCAGGTGTTTCTGAAGAGAAGAAAGCCGCACGAAGCCTACCTCCGTCATGAAAATTTTCCGAAGCCTTCTGTTGTCCGCAGCCGCCATCTCCGTGCTCAGCCTCTTAGCTTTTCAGGGACTGACGCAGACCAGGCCCACGGGGCAAAAGAGCGCCGCCGAGACGCGCGAGGATGCCTACCGCGCGAACAACATGGGCGTCGCGCTGTTGGAGCAATACAAGTACAAGGAGGGCGCGGAAGCCTTCGCGCGCGCGCTTCAGTCCGACCCGAAGCTGAATCTCGCGCGCATCAATCTGAGCATAGCTCTCTTCAACGTGCCCGACCTCGCTGGCGCTCAGCGCGAGGCGGAGAAAGCCATCGCAGCCGATGCGAACGCCCCGCAGCCTCATTACGTCCTGGGGCTCATCGCCAAGTCGCAGAACCGCGCGGACGACGCGGCCGCAGCCTTCCAGCGCGTCCTCAAAATTGACCCGCGCGACACGGGGGCCAACGTCAATCTGGGCCAACTCTACGTTCAGCAGAAAAAGTACCCGGAGGCGATTGCCGCCTTCCGCACGGCGATGAGTGTCGAGCCGTACAACATGACGGCCATCTACAACCTGGGCCTGACGCTGACGCGCGCCAACCAGCGCGAGGAAGGGGCGCAACTCATCAAGCGCTTCCAGCAACTGCGCGAGAGCGGCGCGGGCACGACCATCGGACAAAATTATCTTGAGCAGGGCCGCTACGCGGAGGCCGTCGCCTCAACCGGCGCGGAGCCCGGCCTCGTCGAGCGCGCCGTGCCGGAAGTGAAGTTCACGGACGCAACCGAAGGCATGTTGTCGGGGGCGAAGAATGGTTCGACGGCGGGCAGCCAGGCGACGCTCGATAGCACCGCGAAGAGCGGCGAGACTGTCGCTGCGGAACAGAACGTGAAAGACCAACTCCCCGGCGGCGGCGCGACGCTTTTCGATTACGACGTTGACGGCGACTTAGACCTTCTTTCAATCTCAAACAAGGAACTGCGGCTCTTCCGCAACGACGGCGGCAAGTTCGCGGACGTGACCGAAAACTCCGTAGGTCTCGCCTCTAAACCCACGGCCTTCGGCATCGCGGCCGTGGCGGGCGATTACGACAACGACGGAAAGCCGGACCTTTTCGTCCTGCGAGCGAACGGCGCGAGTGCCCTCTATCACAACGACGGCGGGGGGAAGTTCACAGATGTGACGGCCGCCGCTGGCATTCCGCGCTACGGTCATTTATCCATCTCGACCGCCTTCGTTGACATGGATCACGACGGCGACCTTGACATCGTGATCGCGGGCTTCGCAGACCTGACGAAGCCGCCCGCCACCGGCCCGCAACGCCTTGTAGATTACGCGAGCGCGCCCGGCATGGTGCTCAGAAACGACGGCAACGGGAAGTTCACGGACGCGACCGCAGCGGCGAAACTCGGCGGCAGCAACCACACGGTGGCCGTCGTCCCGACCGATTATGACAATCGCCGTGACGTTGACCTGGTCTTCGTCAACTACGGCGCGCCGTCTGAGCTTTTCAGCAACCAGCGCGACGGCAGTTTCCGCGACGTTGCAAAGGAAGTCGGCCTCGACGCGCAGGGCCACGGGACAGGGGCAGCGGCCGGCGACGTGAACAAGGACGGCTACACGGACTTCTTCTTCACGGGCGCGGACGCTCCCGGCCTTTTCGTCCTGAGCGACGGGCAGGGAAGGTTCAAGCCAGCGGGCGCGCCGGCCACGACGAATGGCGCGAGCGCAGCGCAATTTCTGGATTACGACAATGACGGGCTGCTCGATTGTGTGATGTTGACGGCGGCGGGCCTGCGCGTGCTGCGCAACACGGGCGGCGAGTGGGCGGACGTGTCGGAGAAAGCAGTCGCAAGCGAGTTGACTCCCGCCGGGAAGATTGACGTGACAGGCCGCACGCTCGCGTCCGGCGATCTGGACGGCGATGGCGACACGGACTTGGTCCTGCGCTCAAGCACGGGCGATTTGAGAATCGCGCGCAACGACGGCGGAAATCTCAACCGCAGCCTGCGCGTCAATCTGTTCGGCAAGGTCAGCAACCGCAGCGGCGTCGGGGCCAAAATCGAGGCGCGCGCAGGCAGCCTCGTACAAAAACTGGAAACTTACTCGGCGAGCCCTGCGCCCGCGCCCGCAGACATCGTCTTCGGTTTGGGCGCGCGCACAGGGGCGGACGCCGTGCGCGTCCTCTGGCCCGCGGGCATCGTGCAGGCGGAGACGGAAATCGCAGGCCGTGGCGCGGACCCGAAAGCGCCTGTGACGCTGCCCGTCACGGAATTGGACCGCAAGCCGTCGTCGTGTCCTTATCTCTACACCTGGAACGGCGAGCGCTTCGAGTTCATCACGGATTTCATGGGCGGCGGCGAGATGGGCTACTGGGAAGCGCCCGGCCACTACAACACGCCGGACCCCGTCGAGTACGTGCGTATCAGCAACGATCAGTTGAAGGAGCGCGACGGGCGATATGATCTGCGCGTCACAAATGAATTGGAAGAAGTGCTCTACGTTGACCGCCTGCAACTCATGGCGGTCGCGCACCCCGCCGGCACAGAAATTTATCCGAACGAGGGGATGACGAGTCCGCCGCGCCCGTTCAAGCTACACACGACGAAGAACGCCCGGCCGCCGCTTTCGGCAGTGGACGACCACGGCCACGACGTGCTCGCGCGCGTCACAGAGATGGACCGCCAGTACCCGGACGACTTTCGGCTTGAGCGCATACGCGGCTACGCCGGCGAACACAGCCTGACGATGAAGCTCGACGACGGTAAGAAGAGGAACGGGCGCACGCTGCTGCTCCTGACGGGCTGGACCGATTACGCGTTTTCGAGCGACAACGTCGCCGCCTCGCACGCGGGCCTGCAAATGAAACTGCCCGCGCTTCAGGTCAGGGACGCGCGGGGCCGCTGGCGCACCGTCATAGAAGACATAGGCATCCCCGTCGGCCGGCCGCAGACCGTGACGGTTGACCTGACGGGCAAGTTCCTCTCGTTGAGCCGCGAGGTCCGCATCGTCACGAGCATGAGAATCTACTGGGACCAGATTCTGGTGGACACTTCCACCGGCGCGACGCCGTTTGAGCTGACGCGGCTCGACCCCGTCTCAGCTTCCTTGCGTTGGCGCGGCTACTCGCGCGAGGTGACGCCGGACGGGCGCGAGCCGTTCGGGTACGATTACGAGAAGGTCAACGCCACCTCGCCCTGGAAAATTTTCCCTGGCAGCTACACACGCGAGGGCGACGTGCGCGAGTTGTTGATGAAGACGGACGACCTCTTCGTCATCTCGCGCACTGGCGACGAGATCAGCCTCTCGTTCGACGCGACCAGATTGCCGCCGCTCCCGGCGGGCTGGACGCGCACGTTCCTGCTCTACTCCGACGGCTACAGTAAAGAGATGGACATCAACTCGGCCAGCCCGGACCAGGTGATGCCGCTCCCGTTCCACGGCATGACGCGCTACCCGTACAGCGCGCCCGAAGCCTACCCGCTGACAGAAGAGCGCCGCGCCGTGCTTGAGAAGTACAACACGCGCGTCGTCGCCTGGCCCGTGCCGGCGATTGAGACGGCCCTCGTTGACGAAATCAATCAGCCGCAGGCCGGCGCGGGAGGGCGCAGGTAAAATTTTGAACTCGTTACAAAACCTACACTCAACCCCTTTGCGTCTTTGCGCCTCCAGCGAGAAACTTTCCTCACGCCAAGGCGCAAAGACGCAAAGGGGTTGAGTCAGT
>DATFCB010000144.1:0-2733 GCA_035253525.1 Pyrinomonadaceae bacterium
GAGCGTCGGGACGGCCGCCTGCTCGCGCCTTTCGGCGTCGGCTTCTTCCTCCTCCTGTTTGCGCGTCAGCAGCTCGCTCGTCGTGGTCGGTATCTCTATCAGTTGGATGACGATTGACTCGACCGAGCGGTGGATGCGGGAGGCCAGCAGGCGCGTGTAGTCGGCCTTCTCCGCGGCGGTGTAGGGCTTGCTGGTGAAGACGCGCAGGACGAGCGCCAGTTTGCCCTGCTGGTCGAGCAGGGAAAGCTGGCCCAGGTAGCAGCGCGGCTCGCCCGAAGGGTACCGCGAGAAATTCTGCTCCCAGATTTCGGTCGCGGCGAGTCTGACTTGGTTTTCCTGCTGCTTGCGCGCTATCTCCTGCCTGAGCTGGCTGAAGGAGCGGCTGAGCGGAATCAGCAGGAGAGAAATGGTGACGAGGACGAGGAGAAAGCGGCCCGGCAGGCTGTCCAGCCTCCTGGCCCACCTGGTCGCGGGCAGGCCGCCGAGCGCCCGCCGAAACCGTATGCTCTCGCGGTCCTGCTCGCGCCACTCGCGGACGCGCTTCTTGACCCGCGCGGTGTCTATGTGGAGTGCGGCGAAGACGACCATCGCCGTGAAAGTGATGGCGACCAGGTTGGTCAGGAAGAGGAGCCCGCCGCCGCGCGCCACGCGCAAGCCCTCGGCCGCGTCCAGGCTGACGGCGAGGCCGAGGCCGAAGCCGACCACACAGAGCGGCGGCATGAGCGCCACCGCGATAGCCACCCCGGGGATGGAAGTGACCACGCCCTTGACCTCTTTGCAGGTCGCAATGGAGCCGACGGCCCCGGAGAAGAGCGCGATGACCAGGTCGAGCGTGTTGGGCCGCGTGCGCGCCACAATCTCGCTCGTCACCTCCTTGAAGGGCAGGACGCTGACCAGCAGCACGGCGAAAAGAATCGCCAGCATGCAGCTCAGCGCGAGGTTGGTGACGGCCCTGATGCCCAGCAGCAGGTCGCCCGTGGCGAGAGTCAAACCGCTCGCCAGAATCGGCCCCATCAAGGGCGAGATGAGCATCGCGCCGATGATGACGGCCGGGCTGTTGAGGACGAGCCCGAGCGTGGCGATGCCGGCGGAGAAGAGGACCTGTAGCCAGTAGCTCACGTCGCGCAGCGAGGCCGAGCGGGAGATTTGGATGTAAATCTCCTCCTTCTGCTCCGGGGTGACGCCGAGCTTTTCCGCAAACCAGTCTCTGAGGTGTTCTACGCGCGGCTCAGATGACTTCCGCTCCCTTTCAGCCATGTTTACAAATACACCTCGTCGGAAACTAAAATTTTGAAGAACGTCGCGTCGCTTGACCGAGAGCTCAAGCGCCTCTCACAACCTTGAGGTAATCGAAATAGATACTCAGTAAACGGTCGGCGGCGGCAGGGTCAGAGCGCGCGAGCAATGTGATGACCTCGTCTCGTTGAGCCATAATGGGTTGGAGTTGCCCACGCTGTTGATCGGTGAGCACTTTATCCTCCTGGCGGTCAATCTCGGCGCGGAGGTCCGTGAAGAAGTCGCTTGCCGCCTGTCGGGCGCGCTCGTACTCGGCGCGGCGTGTGTCTAAGGCGGCTGTCGCGATAAAGGTTTGCGTCCGGCACAGACGCAGTTCGCGCAGCGCCTGGTCGCGCGCGCTCGCGCGCGAGCGCGCCGTGAGCCACATCGGGACGAGGCCGAGCAGGAAGGCGACGACGAGAGCGGCGGCATAGATAGCCGCCCGTTTGAACCGGGGGTCTTGCAGGAAAGACTTTTCCTGCTTTTCGGTGCTCATATCAAACCTCCTTTAGAAACCAGGCCAGGAAGGGAACCATAGGCGAGCACGGGCATTTTACCCTCTTCTTATGACAAGATAAATGCCCTGCCCGTCAATTGTATTTCGTTGACCCCCGACGTGCGAAAGCCGAAATTGGAGGCGGGACTACGGCTTGCTTGACCTCTTTCGTTGAGACGAGGCCGAGCGCGAACTCTCCTGTAGTCGTGGTCGCCGGAGCGTGGGTTCATCAAGGGGCAGATCAACGACGAGCGGGCTATGATCGGAAATGCGGTCTTCGATACTGAAGTTCAGCGATTTGAGCGTGCGCCCGAAATGCGGGGCGAAACGGTGCGGCCCTTCTTCGTCATAGGCTTCGGTGACGCCGGGAGGCTTGACGAAAATCCAGTCGAGCTTGAAGCGGCCGACGAAGCCGATGGTTCTCTCAACTTCATAGGTTGTAATAAACCCTTTGCCGCCGCGCTGGTTGGAATTCGCCAGCGGATCGGTTTTATTGCCGATGGAGCGGCGGCGTTCGCCTCGGAAATCGAACGCCCCGCCGTCCGCGAAGCGAAAGTCTTTCAAGCGCTCAAAAAACTCGGACTCAGGATTGGGCGCGATGAACGGAACATCTTTCACCGTCGGGTCGGCCTGCTTGCGGTAGGTGTTCAGTCCGCCGAGCAGGAGCGCCGGCAGCTTGACGCCGGTCAGGGTTTCCAGACCTTGTCTGAACCAGAAGCTTTTACTGCCGAGGCGTTTCTTCAGCTCGCGCGCGATGGAGGTCGGCGTCGAGTCCTGCGTCGAGGTGTTCATGTCACCGGCGACTACGACCGGCCCGTTCGCGTCTCTGATCCGCGCGAGCAGTTCTTCGAGTTGTTTGCGGCGGCCCTCCGGCTTCGTCCTGTCTTCGAGATGCGTGGCGACGATTGCTAGCCGCCCGCCGGGGAGGCGCGCGTCCCTGATCTCCGCCGTCAGCATCATGC
>DATFCB010000145.1:0-31226 GCA_035253525.1 Pyrinomonadaceae bacterium
CGCTCAAGACGCGCGGCCCAGGCCGAGCGCGAGTAGTGCTCTTCGACGTAGCGGCGGCCGACTTTGCCCATCTCGGCGCGGCGCGCGGGGTCGCGATAAAGCGCGAGGATGGCGTCGGCGGTCGCGCGCGCGTCTCCCGGCGGGACGACTATCCCTCCACCCGATTCATCGAGCACGCGCGCGCTCTCGCCCGAGAGCGCGCCCACGACAGCCTTCTCACACGCCAGGTACTCGAAGACTTTCACTGAGACGACCTTCTTCGGGTACGGCTCGGGGCGGACGGCGGCGAAGCATAAATCGGCACGCGCCAGCAGGTGCGGAATCTCTTTCACGCCGCGCTCGTCGCCGAAGATGACGTTATCCAGCCCCTTCGCCCTGGCCTCTTCCACGAGCGCGTCGCGCCGCGCGCCGTTGCCGAGCAGGAAAAAGACTATCTCCTTATGATCTTTCAAGAGCGAGGCCGCTTCGAGCAGAACTTCCAGGCTGTGCTTGATGCCGAAGAGTCCCGAATACATCACGACGAAGCGATTGCCGAACGGGTACTGTGCAGACAACTCGTTCTGCGGAGGCAGCGGGCGGAACAATTCGAGGTCAGCGCCGTTCGGCAGGAAGAAAGTCTTGGCGCGGTCGCCGCCGCGCTCGACCACAGCGTCTACGATGGCTTCGGTCGTCGCCGCGACACAGTCCGCCTCGCGATAGGCCCAGCAGGCGATGGCGCGCGTGACGCGCGCCGCCGCGGAGTTTTCGCCGAAGCCGCCGTAGGTCACAAGCTCGTCGGGCCACAGGTCGCGCACGTCGAGGACGAGCTTCGCGCCGCGCAGCTTCGCCAGGAGAAGGGCCGGGACGACCGTGAAGATGGGCGGCGAGGTGACGAACACCACGTCGAGCTTTCCCGCGCGGCGGCCGCTGCGCAGCGCGGCGGGGATGAAGCCCAGGTAGCTTCGCAACTGGGCCAGCTTCGACTGGTTGCGCGGCGTCGTGAAATAGTTCGTGCGCAACACCGTATAGCCGTCCACCTCTTCACGCATGACGCGCTTCCCCTTGTACTCCGGGAAGACCTCGCCACGCGGGTAATTCGGCATCCCCGTTGCGACCATCACCTCGTGCCCAGCCGCCACGAACTGGCGCACCATCGGGTACAGACGATTCGCCGCCGCCCCCATCTCGGGCGGGAAGATTTGTGCTACGAAAAGAATACGCATGACTTCAGTGGTCGGTGGTCGGTGATCAGTGGTCAGTTAAAAGAAAGACTTTTAGGGCGTCGGGGTCAGTTCTGGCACAGCCGCACAAACTGTTTCTTAACTGACCACCGGCCACTGACCACGGCCCTTAACACGCTCCGCTTTTGCGCGCGACGGCGACGATGGTCAGGAGCATGAGTCGCAGGTCGAGCGCGAGCGAGCGGTGGTCTATGTAGTGCATGTCCATCGTCACGCGCTGCGGGTAGGTCGTGTCTGAGCGTCCGCAGACCTGCCACAGCCCGCTCAAGCCGGGCTTGACCGTCAGCAGCTTGTTTCCGTAGATGGAATACTTGCCTAGCTCCGGGCGGACGATGGGGCGCGGGCCGATGAGACTCATCCCGCCGACGAGGACGTGCCAGAGCTGCGGCAGTTCGTCCAGGCTCGTCTTCCTGAGGAGCCGCCCGACGCGCGTGATGCGCGGGTCGTCCTTAATCTTGAAGTCCTGTTCGAACTTGTGCCGCAGAAGGTCGTCGCGCTTCAACTGCTCTTCGGCGTCCACAACCATCGTGCGGAACTTGAGACAGCCGAACTCGTGCCCGCCTCGCCCGAGGCGCTTGTGCCGGAAGAAAATTGGCCCACGGCTGGTCGCCTTGATGAGCAGGGCGACGACGACGAAGACCGGAAGCGTCAGCAGGAGCAGCGTGGCCGAGACCGTCACATCAACCCCGCGCTTGGTCGCGCGGTAGAGAACGCGCCGGCCCGCTGGCCGCGACGCGTAAAGGCTGCGGCGGCCGAGCACACGCTCGACGGCCGTGTCGGGTAAGATTGAAAGATCGTAGTCCTGCGCCGCAAACTCCCTGTGAAACGGGAGCAGGCCGGCGTCCAGGAGTTGTGGCTGGGCGGATGCGAGTGCCGCCGCCTCTTCGCCGAACTCTGCGTTCGGCATCTGGGCAGTGGTCTCCTCGACTATGATAGGATTTGGTTGCATTGACTTTCTTCCCCGAGAAGGTTGGAGGGTTGATGTAAAGACCGGGGACGCGCTGGCGGGCGTGTCCCCGGCCTACACTCAGTTGACAGGCGCGGCCGGTAGAACTAAACCGCGAGTGGGGAGCAAAAGACTCAGGGCTCCACTCGCGGTCAGTTTTTGACGGCCTTTCCCGTCACTTCTTATTGCGACTGAGATCTACACCAGCCGCCGGTGAAGCGTCACGGTTCACCGGCGGTTGAAATTTGGGAAAGCTCTCCTTTCAGAGCTGAAGCTAAAAAAAGAAGGGCGCGCGCCGTGGCGTGCACTTCTTGATGACCCGAGCCGCACGGGGTCGCTAAGGCGCGGAAGAGGCAACCAATCTACCTCCCGGCCTGCGATACTCTGCTCATCAGTTGAGTGTTCTCTGACACTCTCTGGTTCGCCAGGACCGTCCTGTAAATATCAATCACCCTGGCCGTGATTAGATTTTCGTCCAGGTGCGCGACGGCCTCGCGGCCGTTGACGCGCCCTCCCCTTGTCAAAACTTTGCGGAGCGCGGCAGCGATGGTTTCGGGTCGCTCGTCCGCGCAAAGCTCGCAGCCTTCGATACCCTGTAATCTCTCTTCAACGTCGCCCACCGGCACGGAAACCACCGGCACGTCGCAGGCCAGCGCCTCCTTGACGACGTTGGGCGAGCCTTCCTGCATCGAGGTGAAGACGAGCGCGTCCGACGCGCTCATGTAGAGCGGGACTTCCTCATGCGGGACTCTCCAGGCGACGACGAGACGCGCGGGCGTCGTCTCGTTCAATATCTCGACGGCGCGCTTCGCCAGCCAGTGTCTCTTTCGTCCCTGGCTCGGCCGCCCGACGAAGAGAATCAAACGCTCGTCGGCGGGCAGGCCCAAACGCAGGCGCGCTTCGTCCTGCGCCGTGGGCGCGAACAACTGGAAATCAATTCCTGAAGGGATGACGTGCGCGTCCGTGCCGGGCGGAAGATTCTGCTTCATGTGCTCGGAGACGACGATGCGCGCGTCCGCGCGCCGGGCCACAATCCGGCTCACCTTCTTTTGAATCCCGCTCAGGAGCGTGTAGCGCCCGTCGCGGTCGCCGACTATCCCTAAGAGGTCGCTGCCCCTGAAGGTGACGACGAGCGGGAGGCGTTTCGGGAGCGCCACTATCCCGCTCTGCCCGAACTGCGCGTGAATGAGATCGTACTCGTCGCGCCTCAGTTTCAGTTGCAGCCGCGCCCAGGCCCGCGCGTAGTTGAAAGGGTTCTTGGCGCTGTAGAAGGTGAAGACTTCCACGTCAACGCCCGCGGCGCGCAGGAAGTCGGCCTGGCGCTTGACGAAGTGCGCCGTCTTGGATTGTTTCGGCCCAGGCCACTCGCACGTGACCATCAAAACGCGAATCGGCTTATCCATTGACTGTTCCCTGTTCGACTACGGCGCGCCCTGCGACGGCGGCACTCTTCTTCAAGACAGATTCCTCGAAAGAGGCGGCGGCCCTCCTTAAACGGCCGCTCCCTTTGTAGACTATGTATGAGACGGCGGTCACTTTGCCGTTGCCGACTTTCGTCAACATGTCGTTGTTATCCATCAGGTGAGCCAGCTTCGGGTGGACGTAGATAACGCGCACTTCCCTCGGGGTTCGTTCGAGCGAGCGCCGTATGTTTTCGAGCACGTCCGCCAGCAGCTTCTCCTTGAACGGGTTGTAAAAAAAGAGGACCGACGGCCCTTCGGGAATCGCGTACTCAAGCGCGTCAGCGCAAACAGACCTCACGTCTCTGCACCGGCGCGCGTCCGGTTTGTAGCAGCGTATATTCTCCTCTGCGACGGCGTGCAGTTCTGGCGAGAACTCCACGCCGACGACTTCGCGGAACGGGAACTCGGAGGCCAGCAGGACGGCGCGGCCCATGCCGGAGCCGAAGTCCACGAAGACAAAATACTCGTGACGGATGTCGAGCGAGCCGACGGCCTTCCTGAAAAGCTTCGGGTCAATGGCCTCATAATCGTAGCTGTGCTCTATGTTGATGCCCGTCATATCCAGGTCCGCGAAGTCCACGACACCCGCAGTGCGCACGTTGTTCAAGGCGTCGAAGCGGCGACCGCGCACACGGATCGGGAACAGTCGCACCTGCCTGTAGCCGGGTGTGCTCCAGAGCAGGCTTCTGATTCTCTTCACCAATTTCCGGGACGCAGCTTTCAGCACACGCATAGCGTAACCAGTTCGCAATTCAGGCCGGGTTTGCACGCTTTGCCGCTCATGCTTCGGCCAATTATTCGCCCGCCGAAGGGAGACTTCCACGCGCCGCCTCGACGCGCGGTCGAAACAGCCTGTGCTCCTGCTTCGCGGCACGTCTGCGGGGCCACGGGAACGCGCGCCACAGCGCGGCACGCACAAACGCCATCGGATCATCCCAGGCCAGCACGCGCTTCGCTTCGCAGCTAAGCGCCCAGGGCAACCAGCGTGTGAGCGGAACGCCCCACTGGCGAGCCGCCCGCGCGTCCTGCCACGGACGACACCAGCGGACTCCGGGCCGTGCGCTCGTGACCGCGGGCCGCGCAAGCCCCGTTGCGTCCGCGTAGACCAGGGCCGGCAAATTCACTCCGGCCAGCGCGCCCAGGTGATGCCAGAGACTGAAGCGCGGATTGACTTCCAGAAGAAGCAAACGACCATCCGGCGCGCGTTTGAAATCGAACTTCGCTACCCCGCGCAGCCCCAGCCGCTTGACTAACTCGCGCCCCAGTTCCAGCACGTCTGCCTCGTCCGTAATCACCAGGGCGCAGCTATCGCCGTACTCACGCGGGTAGGTGCGAATCTTCCGCCCGCTGAACTCGCCGACCGTTTCGCCCCGCTCGTCCACGTAAACGTGATAGCTCTCGATTAGAGTCTCCGGGCCGGGAATCAATTCCTGGGCCAGAAAATCAACGCCCGAGGCGGCCAGCCTCGGCCAGAGCCGGCGCAATTCGTCCGGTGTCTCGACGCGCATCGCCTTGCCCGTCTTCGCGACCGTCTTCCAGATGCGCGGGTGGCGAACCAGCGGCTTGACGATGACGGGGAAGCTCAAGTCCAAAACGTCCGCGCTCACTTCTGCGGACGGCTGGAGGTGACGCGCCGCCGGGACAGGCAAAGCCAGCCGCTTTGCCAAATCCTGAAACCGCGCCTTGTCTACCAGGTCTTCGACGAGGGCCGCATCGGCAATGACGAAGCGGAAGAACTGTCTTAAACGCTCGCGGTGACGGGAGATGACGAGCAGTTCCCCATCCGACTCGTAAAACAGGACCGGGGGCTCGCGCTCCGTGGAACCGAAGCGCACCAGCGTCTCGACCAATTCTTCCTCGTGCTCCCAGGCGTCGGCCCAGTTGAGCGCCGTGCGAGTAAAGCGCGAGTAGCGAGGGGCCGCGCCGGGACGCGCCATGACGGCGCAGGAGACTCCGGCCAGCCCGAGCGGGCGCACCAGGTCCATATCTCCCAGGACGCAGGCAATGGTCTTAGTTGAAGCCATGAGTTGCGCTCGTCTCTCTAACTACAGGCAATCAATTCAGTCCTCTATACCGCGCCAGCCACCTGCCACGTAGCCGGTAGCTATTAATCATGTCGCTGGCGAGGCGCTGCTTGGTGGCTGAGAGCGCAGGGTCGGAGCCGGCCGCGCCGTCGTTCTCCATCAGCACGCCTTCCTGCAAATAGACTCGCGCCGCCTCCTGGAACAGGTAATGACCGAGCCCTGAGTATTCGAACAGCGTGCGGCTCAAGACCCCGGCCCAGTAGCTTTCCGACAGCCGACAGGTAATCAGGAACCCGCACAGCTTCCGCACACGGCGCGGAGCCTCGGACGCCCTCTCGCAGACGGGAATCGTGGCCCGGAACACTCTCACTAAATCTTTGTCGTCCGGGTGAAGGCTGGCGAGCGAGATGATCGCCTCCGATTCCTGGAATCGTTCAGCCTTAAAACCCTTGCGATACTCAAAGTCCGCGTACCACTGGCGATTCAAAGCGAGCAGGTCGTCGGCTTGCTCCAATCCTTCTTCAACGACGATGCCGCGCGCACTGAGCCTGCGGACATTGTTGCGATAGGATTTGACTCGCGGGCCCGGCAGTGTCGCCAGAAACTCCGTCTTGCAGATGTACTCCGGGTAGCGGTTCGGGCGATGGGGCATCGAAGGGACCGCCAGGAAGTCCGTCAGCTTGCCGCCTCGGCCGATGAGTTCAAGCACGGCCTTCATCAACGTCTGCCGGTCGTCGGTCAGCGGCAGTACGAAGTGGCGCTTGTTGTTCGTCACCAGCAAAAATTCCGGGCGCTCTTCCGCGTAGAAGCCCGCGCAGCACCTGGCGTAGAGCAACGGGAAAGAGAGCTGTGCGAAGTTCATCCCGAACGAGTCCAGGTTCCTGTAAATCGCGCTCTTATGCTTTTTGAAAAGGCGCAGGAACTCTGCGGGGCCGTGCGCGTCCGGCCGCCTGCCTGATTTCAGGAAAGGGATGATGGAAATCTTCGTCATCTTTGACCCTGCGGGGTCGAAAACATGACCGCGCCTGCTTCCGTGGGCGGCACCGTAGCTTGCCCAAAGCTCTCACGCTTGTCCCCTGCGGGGATGTTTGATTTCTGGAAAGAGAGTGGAGCGTTCACATCCCCGGCGGTTTCGCCGCCTGCGAACAGGCCCGCCATCCGCTGCCGCATCCTCCGGCCTCTGAAAGCCTGCTGCCAGCGGTAGCCGCGCTCGGCCAGCATGCGGATCATCAAAAGCCAGCGGTAGCGGCTGCGAACCCAGCGGTACTTGCTGATTTCCAGCTCGGCCCCGAACTTCGCCTTGAAATCGCCGCGCCCCATGAAGTCAATCTGGTCGCAGCCCAGCTCCATCGCACGCTTCATCACCGTCCAGGTCATCAACTCCGTGGGCCTGTACCAGCGATACTGCGTGCGGTGCGCCCACATCCAGAGCAGCAACTCTTTGCCTTCGACCGTGAAAGTTCCCGTGGCGATGCACGGGCCGCCGTCGGGCAGGTGGACGGAGACGGCCAGCAGATTGCCCGCCGCCTTCATGTGGCGGAAAAACTCCAGAGCGCGCTTCTTGCTAAACGGGATGACGTTGCCGCCGCGCGTGTAGACCTCCACGAGTTGATCGTAGTGTTCCTCGATAAAGCTCTCGTCTTCCTCGAACTTGACGGTCAGTCCGAGCTTGACGGCGCGGCGCACGTTACGCCGGGCGCTCTCTTTGAGTCCCTTCATCGTGCGCGCTTCGTCGCCGGGAAACATCTGCGCGCGGAAAGTCGCCGCGGGCTTACTCTCGAAGCCCAGATTGCCCATCACCTCGTGTTCGAGCCCGTCAGTCAAAAGCTCTATGTGGTGAACGCCATAATGTTTCTCCAGGAACTTGACGAGCGGGGGAATCATCTCGCGCGTGGAGAGACGGCTGCGGTCGTACACAGGCCCCATGCTCAGGGTTTGCCAGCCTGGAAGCGGCGACCCGAAAAGGCGCAGCGGACCCATGTTGACCAAAAACCCCGGCAGGCAGCCGACGAGTTGTCCGTCCTTCTCGAAGACCAGATACAGGGGCTTGCCCTTGACGCACGCCTCAAGCGAGCGCATCCAGCCGAGTTTGTGTACGACCCGATAGTTGCCAATGCTTGCGACCAGCTCGTCCCAACGGAGCAGTTCCTGGGGGCCGGCCTCTCGAATTACAACGTCTGTCTTCATGGGGGGAGTCTCAAACCTCTTGTGTTGATTGATATCGCTCACCTCACTGGTGAGTTTCAGTTGCGCTTCCCTGCGCTCGCCCGTTCGCCGCGAGGTGTACCTGGAACGCCGCTGACTTCGCCATGCGAGGAAATCCCTGAAGCCGCCGATCCATTCTCCAACGGCCGGCAACGGGTCGCTCGCGCGCAAGACTTCGAGACGCGTCCCGGCCGGTTGCGGCCCCAACAGTTCCTTGATGCCTTGCAGCGTCGTGGGGTACTTACCCGGATACCCTCGCGGCGCTCCGCGCATAATCCTTAAGAAACGCTTAATGTCCCCCAGAAGCCAGCGCAGCACGACCCCTTCGGCGTACTCGCACGCATGTTCGGCCTTCTGGTTTTTAAGGATGGACACCCACAGCAGGGGGAAATTTACTCCGGCGTCAATGCCGAGTTGGAGCGAGCCCCAAAACCTTCCGTTGACTTCCATCAGGCACGGCGCGCTCACGCCATCGTCCTTAAACTCGACCATCACCGGGCCATGCCACGCGAGTTCCGCGAGGAGGCGCTCGGCGGGTTCGCGCAGGCGCGGCTCCAATGGGATTGAGCGGCGCAGGCTGCTGCTCGCGCCTGACGGGCGCGTTTCCCGTAGCCTCTCGTGGGCGAACCAGGCGACCACACGCCCGCGGTCGCACAGCGCGAACACTCCTTTGCCCGTTCCCCGGACGAATCCCTGTATGAGCGGCCAGTCTTCGCCCTGCCTGCGCTCCTCGACCGCTTCGGCCAACTCATCGCGACAACTCACATAGCTTGGGGCCGGGCCGGACCAATACATCGTGCCGTCCCCGGCGCTGCTCTGCCGCGCTTTGACGACCACGGGGTAGCCCAACTCGTCGGCGGCAGCGAAGCATTCGACGAGTGAGCGCGGAAAGAGCGTCGGAGGAACGTTGAGGCCACAGTCCTTCGCGCTGACGATGGTCTCAGCCTTATCGAAAGCGCGACGCAACACTTCATCCGGCCCACAGCCGAGACCTATCCCGGCGGCTTCCCACTCGCCGCGTTTGGCGTTCAGGAGCAGACACGACCGTTCCGTCAAAGGAAGGACCAGACCTGCGCGCTGCGCGCTCGCCCACTCGCGCAGCGCCGAGAAAGCCTCGACGCTCTCAGACTTGAGATGGAAGCTCCCACGGCAGTAGCGCGACCAACGACCCAGCGGGAAGCGATAGTGGCTGGCGACCAGCACGTCGTACCCGGCCCGGCCCAGCGACCGCACGCAAGCGAGCGCCTGGTTGGTATGCCCGTCCAGAATGAGTATGCGATTTGTGTCCGTCATGCTGCCGGCGTCGTCCGCGGAGGCGCGGCCTCCCGTGCGAAGTTAAAGCGGCGGTAAAGTTTCAAAGAGAGGGCCAGCCATAAACCGCCGAGGACGTATGAGCCCGGCATGTCGCTCGGCCAGTGCTCGCCCAGATAAACGCGCGCCAGGCCGACGAGCGCCACGAGTAACACCGTCACCGCGAGCACCAGGCGGCGCAGGTGTGACCCGCGCGCCAGACGCTCGCGCGCGATGAAAAAGAGAAACCCGAAAAAGCAGACGTAAAAGACCACGTGGCCGGAAGGAAAGCTCGCGTTATCCCACTCGTGAAAGACCGCGACCACGTCGGCAGTCGGGCGCGGGTACGCAATCAAGCCCTTGAGTTGCAAGCTCAGGAACCAACCGCCCACCCCGCTCCACGTCAGCCAGACGGCCTCGCCCCGGCGGCCACATGCCAGTAACGCAACGGCCGCGACAAACGCGAACTTGGGCACGTTGCCGAAGCCGGAGACGGCCACCATGAAAGCCTGTAGACCGGGCAGGCGAATGGATTGCACGGCGCGCGTTATCGCCACATTCCAACTGACGGGAATCAGAAAAGGCGACAACAGGGCGAGCGCCACCAACATCGCGGCAGCAATCGCGTAGAGCCATGTCGCGTGCCGCGAGTGACGCAAGAGCACTACTTCTGCGCGCCGGTCTGGTTCTATCAGCATCGCGTCGTTATCAGTCATGACAATTCATCCGGCGCGGCCCACGAGTCTGAGGTGGTCTGTCAGACGGTACGGGGCCAGAGCGCCGCTGGCCTTAGCTTTGACGACTCCCGGCGCGTCGAGCCCGTAAGCCTCGATTCGCGGAAGGCGAAAAAGGTCGCTCTCCGCCTGTGCCAATCCCAGATCGGTCGTCACGGCCAATTCGTAGCCCACCCCGCGCACAGCTTCCACGTATTCGGGCGACACGTCTTTCAGCCTCGTGCTGCCGTAAGGGTAGGAGTAAGCACGCGCGACGCCCTCTCCCAGACGCCCGCGCAAGGTAGCGCGCGACGCCTCGGCCTCTTCCCTCATCTCGGACGGCGTGAGCTGGCTTCCGCGCAGATGCTTCACCCCGTGCGCGCCTATGTGGACGAGGCCCGAAGCCGCGCACGCTTCCAACTCGTCCCAAGTCATCGCGCGCCACGCGTCGGCGTGTGCACGCGTCCTGTTCTTCTGCGACCACTTGTCGAACGGCATCGGCTCCACTTCACCTATCAGGCTCGTCACGACGAACGCCGTGGCCGGGGCATCGTAGCGTTTCAGGATCGGCAGCGCGTGTTCGTAAAAGGAGGCGTACCCGTCGTCGAACGTCAGGCAGACGAGCGGCTTTGAAACGTCCGATTGAGAGGCGAGCCTGCGCGGCAGTTCAAGCAGCGGCACGAACTCCGCGACATCGGAGAGCGCACGAATCTGGCGCTCGAACAATTCGGGCGTGACGTTCCAGTCGTCAACCTGCGGGTCCACGAACCCTAAGTCTGCGATGCGGTGGTAGTAAAAGATGCAGGCGCGCGGGCACGCGTCGTGCGCGCCGAACGCTTTCGCCACGACAGCGCCCCAGCCCGCCGTCTGCTTAACCGCACGCTTTAGAGTGTTACGCCCAATCATTAATTGACAGACTTTCTGGCGACGGCGGCCGCCGCGACGAGCGGCGCAACAAAGAGCCGGCTGAGCGATTTCCAGTTGCCTGAAGCTGCGGCCGAGCGAAACATGTTCAGATAAACCTTGCGCGCGACCCTCAGGTGCGGGAAACGATATGCGCCGCCCGCGAACTCGACTCTCCCCCACCCGTTCGTCACCAGAGCTTTCTTTTCATCTTCCGTCAGCAACTCGTGCCCGAAGACCTCGCTGTGAATCTGGTTGACGTAAGTCAGATAGCAACTGAGGCCCGGAAACGCGCCGAACTTACGGGCCGTCCGCAGGACGTAATCCCAATCGAGCGTGCCACGCTTGAGCGTTGCGACGGTATTGACAACCGGGGCCAGGCGGATGCTGCTGCGGCCGTAAACGCGCTGCGTCGCCTCAACGACCAAAAGGTCTTCGGGCGAGGGCACGTCGAATTCGGTCCCTTCGATGGAGACGCGCCGCGCGTTCTTGATGAGCACCCCGACGAAGGAGTCGTGCTCGCCGTAGGCCCACATGCGGCCGTGATGAATGTCCAGCTTCGCCTTCGAGCCGCGCAAGCTGTAGCAACGCGCCGCCGCCAGCCGGTCCGTCAAACTCCTCTTGTGCGCGACGACGCTCAAGCCTTTGAGGACGAGCGCGTCCACGGCGGTCGAGCGGCCGAGGACGTACAGGTCAACGTCGTCGCCCATGTCCGGGTAGTGGTGAAAAGCCTTCGCCAGAATGAACGGGACGCCACTCTCCCGGCACGCGCGGCTGACGTGGCGCATGAGTTCCAGCTTCACAACATTCAATCGCCGCTCTTCGTCAACGGCCGCGACGAAAGCTTCTGAAAGATGCGCCCCCGCGCTTTGCAGCCGCGAGGCGACGCGGACGAGCACGACGTTGCGCTGGCTGATGCGCGCGAGGTCGTCCCAGCCGACGGCGTCCGGCAAGCGGGGCGGCTCTTCGTTGTCCAGGAGCAGCCTGAGAATAAAAGCCGCGCACGTTTTGTCGTTCATCGTCACGCGGTCATCCTCTCCAACACTATCTGCTCAAGCCGGCTGCGCGTGGCAGTCAGGTCGTCGCCGCCAGCGAGCACCACGGCCCCGTGGTTCTTCGGGAATAACTCCTGATACGAGAGCCGGCGGCGGCTGAGATAATCCACCGAGTGCTCGCCCTTGCGCGCGAAAGCCTCTTCGGGACTGATGTCAACGAGTACGGGCACGTTAGGCTGTGGCGTCAGTCTGGACAGCAGGCGCACGCCGCGCCGCCTGCGACCGCCCTCGGTTACGTCCACCAGCGTGTCGTAAAAATAACGGTCCATGATGAGGACGCGCTTTCTGAACTTCTCTATGTAGAGGCGGTAGCAGAGAAAAATCATCAGGTCGAACGGGTAGACGCAAAGCCGAAGCGACTTGTTCCACGCGAGCGCGTACTTGAGCCGCGCTTTCATCGTCTGCCGCCCGCCCTCGCGCGGCGCGTGCGCGCGCTTCGTCTCCGGCACAGCTTGCTCGTCACCGCGACGCCCACCGATTCTCTTCACCACCGCGCGGGCGCACGCGAGCAGGCCAACGTCGTAGTACATGTGAAAGACCGCGACACGCTTGTTACGCTTCTCCAGGCTCTCTCGCAGACACTCCGCGAGCGTGGACTTTCCAGACCCATCTAATCCTGAGAACGTAATCAACATCAGATGCGACTTGCGACGGACGGGCTCAACGCCCTTGCGCCCTTGCGCCTGTGCGTGAAACTTCTGGTTTTCTCACGCAAAGCCGCAAAGCCGCTAAGAACTGTTTGACGCTGGTAATGCAGGCTCGCGACGGCGTAGGCCATGACCAGCCAGTGCAGCTTGTTGGCGAGCCAGAGGCCGCTCATGTTGGCGACGAGCACGGCCGTTATCATCGCCAGCGGGAGGACTCCGTGCGGGCCGCGCCGCGACTTCCACGCCGCCCAGACGGCGAGCCCAGTCCCCAGGAAAAGCGGAATCGCCCCCAGCACACCCGTTGACACCAGCCCGTAGAGAATCAGGTTGTGCGGGTTCTTAGAGTCTTCGTCAATGTGGCCCAACCGCCCGCCCAATTCATAAGTGCTGCCGACCGGCCCCCAGCCCAGGAGCGGCCTCTCCTTAAACATCTCCCACGCCGCCGGGTAAATCTGCTCGCGCCGCGCCAGGTCGCCCTCCTCCAGCGTCTTCTCGAAGCGAATCCGCGTGCTCTCGAACTGGAAACCGGCCCAGACGAAGAAGGCCATAATCAGCAGGACGCCCGCGACGTTGCGGACTTTCGTCAGGAAGCCACGCCCGTTTAAGACGAAAACCATCAAGCCAGCGCCCAGGGCCAGGAGGCCGCCGCGTGAGCCCGTCTGCACGAGGGCGATTCCCACCACGACGACCAGCGGCCAGACCAGGAAGCGCGGCTTGACGATGCTCTTCGTACGACCGTAAGTCAGCCCGATGGTCGCGAGCACGCCCAGCACCAGGATGCGCGCCAGGTTGTTCGGGTGAAAGCCGAAGGCAGTAACACGCTCAGCCTGAGCCCCTATGTCCGTGGGCTGGCCCGAGACTCCCGCGACCTGTAGGAGCGAGAGCGTCCCGCAGGCAACGACGAGCATGACGAGCGCCGTCCTCGCCACGCGCTCGTCCCGCATCAGGCAGAAGGCCATCCAGCTCAGGAGAGTGAGCTGGGAGTGTAGAAAGAGCTTACTGATCACCTCCGCACGATAAACAGCCGGCTCCAGCGGCGCGATGGCGATGGTGAGATAAAGGTAGACGAAGAAGCACCAGAACGCGCGCGGCGGCCACCGCAGGAAAAGGCCCGGCTGAAGCAGCGCCGTTATCACCAGAAGCCCGCCCAGGATGGTCGGCGGCTCAAGGAAACCCGGGTTGTTAACCGTCTCGAACGGCAGCGAGAAGACGAACGCGTAAAACATCCAACGGATGATCGGCAGGACGGTGGACGGCGCGGCCGTCGCCATCGGGCGCGCACGCCACGTCGCAGGGCGCGCGACCGCCGCGCGCTCCTCGCGCACCCCGACCGCGACCGCGTCCTCCGACGCCGGGACAATGCTGACAGGAATCTCTACTCGCATGAATAAAAGCAGGTGATAAGTGATGAGTGATAAGTGATGAGTGATAAGTGATAAGTAAAAGAAAGAAGCTCTTTCTTATCACTCATCACTTATCACTTATCACTTATCACGGTGTTTTGATCGTCACCGTGTTGCTGTAGGCCGAGCTGCCCGCGTCGTTGGAGGCGCGGACCTTGTAGTGGTAGGTCGTGTTCGCGGTTCGGCCCGTGTCGGTGTAGCTGGTCGAGTTGGGGCCGGGCCGCGCGATCTCCGTATAGGTGACGGCGTCCGGCGAGCGGTAGACCTTGAACAATTTCTCGTCTGTCGAGTTGTCTTTCCAGGTCAGCGTGACCTGATTGCTTGACGGCGCGGAGGCCGCGAGGTTGGTCGGCGCGGCGGGCGGCGAGGTCGGCGTCGGGAATGTCGTCGCCGTCGCCGTGTTCGAGTTGGCCGAGTCGCCGAAGGAGTTCGTGGCGCGCACGTAGTAATAGTATTTCGTCGCGGCCGCACGGCCCGTGTCCGAGTAACTGGTCACGCCAGCGACGGTCGTGACGATGCGCGAGTAGGTGACGCCGTCGAGCGAGCGATAGACCTTGAAGCCCGTCTCGTCAGACGAATTGTCCGCCCAGACGAGGTTGATCTGGTTCACGGAGACGGCCGTCGCCGAAAGACCACTCGGCGCGGTGGGCTTGGTCGCGCTGACGGTCGTCGTCGCCTGCGTCTCATTCGTGTAGCCGGAGTCGCCGCTGTCGTTGAAGGCGCGGACGCGGTAGCGGTAAGTGGTGTTGGCCGCGAGCCCTGTGTTGTTGTAGCCGATGGCGTTGGCCCCTGTCTCGGCTATCTCCGCGAAGTTCGTACAAGTCGCGCCCGTGCACCGCTCGACCACAAAGCCGCTCTCGGTTGAGGAGGTGTCAATCCAGGAGAGGTTAATCTGGCTGTTCGAGGCGGCGGCGGCCGTCAGATTCGTCGGCGCAGTCGGAGCCCCAAGCGTGGTCGTCGCAGACGCCGTGTTGGTGTAGCCGGAGCCCTGGTCGGCGATGAAGGCGCGGACGCGGTAGTAGTAGGTCGTGGCGGGCTGTAGGTTGATGTTTGAATAGGCGTTGATGTTCGCCCCGACGGTCGCGATGCGCGTGAAGTTCACGTTGTCAGGAGAGCGCTCGACCTGGAAGCCGTCCTCGTTCGTGGCGTGGTCGGTCCAGGCGAGGTTGATCTGGCTCGGCGAGACGGTCTCGGCCGAGAGGTTCGTCGGCGCGTTCGGGGTGGTGACGTTGTGACTCAGGGTGTAGGTGTCTATCGTCACGCCCGCCCGCGTGATGAATTTGAAAGTGAGAGTCGTGGAGCTTGCCGTCACCTTCATCGCGCCGTAGTTCGCGCCGTAGCGCACCATGCTCCCCTCAATCGCCGTGTCGAAGGAGCCCAGGCTCTCGCCGCCGAGCCCGTTCGTGATGTACGGAACGCCGTCCTTGAGCACGCGCTCGTAAACGTGCGCGTGGCCGTTCAAGACCGCGTCTGCGCCCCACTCGCGGAAAGGCCACTGGAGGCTCGTGTAGGAAGTGCGCGACGAGTAGGGCGCGTGGTGCAGGACGACAATCTTCCAGGGCGCGGTCGAAAGCGCGAGCCGCGTCTGGAGCCACTGCGCCTGCACGGAAGTGCTCCTGTACCCGTCCGGCTCGCGGCTGTCGCTGTCAATCATGAAGAAATGCACAGGCCCCTGCACGAAGTCGTAGTAACGCTCCTTGCCCGGCAGCGCGAAATAGTTCAGGTAGGGCGAAAGCGGCGCGCCGGTCTTGTTATCCCAGTCGTGGTTGCCGACCGCGGGCCAGAAGCGATTCGTCGTCGCGCCCGCGCCATAAGCTCCCGTGTAGGGGTGTATGAAGTCGTGATAATACTTCCCGATGGTGTGGTCAATCGTGGCCGCCTCGCCGTCCGGGTAGTTGTTGTCGCCGACGGTGACGATGAAGCTGGGGTTCCAACTCTTGACGAGATTAGCCACGTCCTGTTCGGTCGAGGCCCCGGAGCCGAAGTCGCCGATGACGGCGAAGGTGATGGCCGTGTCCTGCGCGGAAGAGCGCGAGCCGGTGCTCGACGTTTGGGCGAGGAGAAATCCCAGGAGCAGCAGCCCGAAGACGAACAGGCTGAGCCTTCGCCTCGTGCAGCGCAAACGGCCGACGGCCGCCATCAGCTTTTCTTTCATCACTTTTTACTCCCGCATCAAGGACAATCAACGCGCCGCGCGCAAAGTGCGGATCATCATCAGGCGCTTGATGAGCGGCCGGCGAGCGTCCGCATTCAATCCCGTGAAGAGGGCGAGGCCGAGGGCGAGGCCGAAACTCGCGCCGCCGCAAACGAACCACACGACCCAGTTGTTGATGACGAGCAATTGGCCCAGGTAGCCGGAGGCGGCGAAGATGAGCGTCATCACCAGTCCGGGGCGGACGAAACTCTTCAGCGGCAGCCCGCGCGGCTGCTCCAACTGCCTGTTGACGATGAGCGGGTAGGAAACGCTCAGGAGGAGGCGGCCCGCCATCATCCCCAGGCACAGACCCGTAATTCCCCACGAGGGAATCAGAATCGCGCTCAGGCCGATTGAGAGGACCGCGGCCACCGCCCCCATGATGACCTTCTCGCGCAGTTGCAGCGTGAGGTCAATGATGAAGGAGTCGTTGCGAATGAAGGTGAACTGCACCATCACGAGGACGATCAAAAGATTGGCCCAGAACCCGGCGTAATGCTCCGGGCCGACCCAGAGGCCGATGAAGGAGCGATTCATCAACAGGATGGCCGCCCCCGTCGCAGTCAGCATGAGCCACGTCATCCTCATCATCTCGGCGCGCAGCCCGACGGCCTTCTCGAACTGCTTCTGCCCGACGAGCCCGCCGAGGCCCGGCGTCGCCGCGCCGAGGAGCATAGAGGTGAGCTGCAAGAGCATCAGCGCCGCATAGCTCGTCAGCGTGTAAGTCGTCACCGCCGAGGCCGAGGCGACGACGCCGAGGACGATGATGTCGCTCGCCATCATCAGGCGGCTGACCGAAGTCCAGGCGAACCACCAGACGCTTAATTTGAGGAAGGAACGGACCTCGGCCATGCGAGGCTTCGCAATGCCGAACCACGGCACGTACTTTTTGACCACCGCCCAGTAAAGCACTCCCGTCAACGCGCCCAGGATGACCTGCGCCCCGGCCAGCCCGACGAGCCCCGTGCCCGCGTACACGGCCACCACCATCAGCACGCCGCCGACGACGCTCAGGCTCGCCTGCAAGCCCATGCGCTTGTAACCGAGGTTCATCCCGCGCAACACGGACTCGGGCAGCGCGGCCAGGTTGGTGACCATGAATTCGATGACGAGCAGCCCGAAGGTGAGCCGTATGATCCAGTACATCCCTTCGGGGACTTTGGTGACGATGGGCGCGATCCAGACGAGGATGAGGCCGACGATGGTGATGACGGGCAGGAAGATGAGCCACACGCCGAGGGCGCTGCCGACGTGGCGGCGCTTCGCGTCGTCGTCCTCAATCGCCTGGTCGTGCGCGATGACCCACTTGAGCGCCTGTGTCGGGCGGCCGTCGGTCGCAGACATGTAAGCCACCAGGCGGCTCAACATCTGCCAGACGCCGAAGAGCGAACGGCCCAAGCCTGAGACCAGGATGGGTGTCACCAACGAGAGGACGAGGACTTTGACGCCGTTGTCCAGGAGCACCGAGAAGGCGTTGAGATATGCTTTCTGCGTCAACCCCTTGGCGGGTTTCCGCGTTTGCTCTACCGTCTCGGTCGCGGTCTGGATGTCTACGCTGGCGGTCGCCATCTCTTGTTAGATTCCCTCTTGCATGTTGGCGAGTATCTGGTCGGCCATCTCTTCCAAAGAGTAATGCTCGGTGCTGAACCGTATGACCTTGAGGCCGTGGCGGGCGGTCAACTCCGAAATGACGCGCTCGTAAGAGTCGCGGTAGCGCGCGAGGAAGTCGTAAATCTCCTGGTCGGTCTTGTCCTTGACGCGGTGCGCCTTGCCGCGCGAGCGTATGCGCTCGGCCAGGACTTCGTCCGGCGCGTCGAGCCAGATGACCGCGTCAAGCCTGCGCGCCCAGCGATTCAAAAGACTCTGCGTCCACTCGTCCAGGTGATTGCTTCTGCCGTTGCCGTTGCTCTTGCCGCCGTCGCCGAAGGCGAGCAGCTTCACGAGCGCGAAGATGGTCCCTTCGTCGAGCAGGAGCGTTCGGTAGTTCTTGGAAGACTCGCGCCCTAGAAGCTGGTGGAGCGCGCTCAAACGCACGATGAGCTTGACTTCGTGGCGACGGATGCGCCCGCGACTCCTGTAGAGACCGATGAACCTCGGCAGCGACAAGACGGCGTTCAGGCAGAGCAGCGTGGGCGGCAACCCCCACACGCTCAGGCCCGTCCGCATCGTCCCGTCGCGCTGGCGCAAGACCTGTGTCAACGTACTCTTGCCCGCGCCCGCAGGGCCAACGATTTCAGCAACCACCCTTTGCTTCATAACCATACTTGCTCACAAATTCTTCCAGACGAGAGACTGAAGTTCTGCGCGAACGGTTTCGATTGGCTGGCCCGTGTCAACGACGTGCGCGCGTGTCCCGCGCCAGTCAACTTCCCACAACTCGCGCGAGCGCGAGCGCACGTGCAGTTCGCTCTCCTGCGGCTTGCGCCGCACGGCCGTCTCCGGGTCAAGTCTCAGGATGACGAGCACGTCCGGCGGCATAATCTCCGCGTAGCACTTCGTCTCGACCCTGAGCAGAAATCTCACCAGCCGATTCATACGCCCGGCCTCGACCGTGCGCGCGATGTTCGGCCCGTCCATCAACTGTAGCTGCGGGACCGGGTAGCGGTCACAGACGGCGAGGCCGCCGTTGGTCGCGAAGCGTCGCGCCCTCGTGTAGAGGCGGCGGCGGTCGCGCCCGGCGCAGACCCAGCGTAGAAGTTGAAGGTATCCGGGGAAGGCGTGCGCGCTGCCGTAGCGCAACGCGTCGAGGTTCGCGGCGTAGCCGCGACTCAGGCGACGGCGGATTTTGATCGCGACGATGACCGAAAGCGTCAGCAACGAGCGCTGCGGTTTGCCGACGTGAAATCTGCGGACGACGAACTTCTTCGAGAGCCAGCGCGCCAGCTCTTTGGCCGAAGTCGTCTTACCCGCGCCGTCGCCGCCGACGAGCGCGATGATCGCGCCCCCGTTCGTCAGTTGCTTGCGCGAAGATTGCTTGAAGACGCGCTCGCGCACAGTCCTCATTGCCTGGCGGACGGGTTTCAAAAGCGTGTCGGCGAGGCGCGGGCGGCGTCCGTGCGCGCCTTGCCGGCGGCGCAACTCACGCTTGACGGCGGCGCGCTCCCAACCCGCGCGCCCCGCGCGTAAAGACTCCACGCACGTCTCGAAGAATGAAGCGCCGACGGTGGGCAGGTGCTCTTCGAGGATGGCGAGCACTTTTGCACGGTCGCTCTTCGTTTCGAGTTGCTCAAGCTCTGTTCGCAAGGCGGACGAAGGCGACTTGCCGCGCGCACGGCGCACGAGCGTTTCGACGGCCGTGTACTTCAAGACCATTCGCAGCACGAAGACGATGAACTCGAACTCGGGCGCGGGCGTAGGCATCATCCCGCCCTGTGCGGCGGCGGATTCAAGATAAGGCTTCTCGATGGGCAGCCTGTAATTCTTCGTCAGGTCGTGGCCCAGTATGAGTTGGTAATGGACGTGCAGGTGTACGAAGCGGCCGGCTGCGGAGTCGAAGCCGTAAAAGTTCAGGATGCCCGGCACTTCACGGTCGCGCGGGGCTTGCGCCTGCTTGAATCCGAGGCCCGTGATGACGCTCGTGAACGCGGCGGCGTCGCTTCTGTCAACGAGCAAGTCCAGGTCGCCTTCCCCCGTCAACCACTCGTCCAATTTCCAGTTGCTCTTCCAATGACAGTAAGAGACTTTGCGCTCCGCAAGCTCCGCGCACAGCCGCGCGATGAGCGGGATGGCGCGAGTTTCGTCCGCCCGCTTGACGCCGGTTGATACTTCAGTCGGGAAACCGACCACCGTCGCCGGAATCGCCAGACTGTTTTCGGTCTGCGCCGCCGCGGCCCTGAACGACTGACCGCCCGGAAGATTCAACGCTTCATCCATGTTCTAAAAGAACCGCTCAATCGCGGATTTTTGACTCAACCCCTTTGCGTCTTTGCGCCTTTGCGTGAGACAAATTTTCACGCAAAGGCGCAAAGGCGCTAAGAAGACGCTAAGTTTTCTCGTAGTAGTAGTCGTAATCGTAGTTGACGCCCTTGGCGTTGTTGAGGACAACGCCGTAGATGTTCGCGCCAACGTCCTGCAAGACCTGGTAAGCCTGGCGCACGGTGTCGCGCACGCTCTCGCCGCTGTTGACGACGAGGACGACGCCGTCAACCAGCGCGGAGAGCAGGACGCCGTCCGCGAAGTAGGCCACGGGCGGCGAGTCTATGACGATGAAGTCGTAAGTGAAGCGGAAGGTGCTGACGAGCTTGCGCATCTGGTCCGAGCCCAGGTACTCCGTCGCTTCGGCCACGACCGGCCCCGAGGTGAGCACATCCACGCCGCTCTTCTCGTGATGCTTGATGACCTTCAGCGCCTCCACGTCGCCGACCTCGTCCGAGAGAATGGTGCTCAAGCCGTCTTCGTTCTCAAGGCCGAAGATTTTATGCAAGCGGGGCTTGCGCATGTCGGCGTCAATCAGGAGCACGAGCGCGCCCGTGCGGGCCAGACTGATGGCCGTGTTGACTGCCATCGTCGTCTTGCCTTCGCCCGGCACGCTCGACGTGACGAGCAGGGACTTCATCTTCGCGTGCCCCTTCGAGAGAAGCATGTGCGTGCGCAACTGCCTGTAGGCTTCCATCAGCGGCGCGGGCGCGTTGCCGTTCAAAAGCAATTCGTGATGGTGGCCGTTGCCGTTCGACTTCTGCGAGATGACGGACGGCAGCAGTTTGCGCCCCCGCCCGCCGACCGCCGGGATGCTGGCGAGCATGGGCAGCGGCAGAATCTTCTCCACGTCGTCGGCCGAGTGTACGGAGTTGTCCAGGTAGCCGAGGAAGACCGCGAGGCCGACGCCGAAGCCGAGCGAGAGCATGAAGGCTATGCCCGTGTTCAAGAGCCGCTTCGGCCCAACCGGAGCCTGAGGCGTGATCGCGTGGTCGTTGACGTGTATGTTGTTGCGCAGGCCCGCCAGAATCGCCTCGTTCTCCTTGCTGCGTTGCAGCATCCCGTCGAGCAGGTTCTTGTTGGTCTCAATCTCCTGTTGAAGGATGCGGTAGTTGATGGCGGCCTCGTTCTGCGTCAACGTCTCGCCGCGCTGCCGGTCGAAGTCCTGGCGCAAAGACTGTTCGCGGGCCAGAGCCTGACGGTATTTCGTCTCAAGGTTCGTCTTGATTGAAGAGGTCGTCTGCTGCCGCGTTTCACGAACCTGCTTTTCAAGCTCCGCGATCTGCTTCATCACCTCCTGGTTTTCCGGCCACTTGTCTGTGTTTTCAACCCGCAACTGCGCCAGCCTTTGACGCAGCTCGTTGAGTCTCGCTTCGAGGACGTTGATGTCCTTGGCGGCGTCAATCGCCATCGCCTCAGCCGCTCCCGGCTGTTGCGCCGCGCGGTAAGCGGCCTCGGCAAGCTTCAACTCGTTCTGCGCTTCGAGGAGCTGGCGGTTTAAGCCCGTCAGACGTTCGACCACGGTGTTCTGCGTCGGGTCGAGCGAGAGAATCTGGTGGTTCTTAGCGTATTCGAGGAGTTGATTCTCCTGCGTGCGGATTTGGCCCTGTAGCTCTGTGATGCGTTGCTGAAGGATGTCTGTGGTGGCCGTGTTGGCTTCGGTCTTTCTTTCGAGGTTCGAGAGGACGAAAGTGTCCGCGATGGCGTTGACGACGCGCGCGGCCAGGCGGCGGTCCGGGTGGCTGTAGCTGATGTTAATCAGCCGCGTCTCTTTAATCGGCAGGCGATTCTCCTTGACCGGGGCAGCCATCAGATTGCTCCGTATGGCCTCGACGTAGGGAGCGAGGCGCGTGGCCTCATCCATGTCTTCGGCGGACAGAGGCCGCGTAGTCGCACTCTCAGGGAGCCGAAAGGCCGCGTCGTTCTCCAGGTTGAGTTGCTTGACGACGCGGCGCAGGAGACGGTCGCCGGTCAGGATTTGGAGTTGCGTGTTGAAGTAGGCGGGATCGTTGACGACCCGCTCGCCGTTCTTGCTGTCGGAGGCCGCTTCGTTGACGGTCTCCAGATCAACCTGCACCTGCGCCTTCGCCTCGTAGAGGTTCGGCTGGTAAGCCATGTAGACGCCGACGAGCGCCGTCGAGAGAAAGGTAATGGCGGCTATCACCCAGAGGCGTTCGCGGATCGAGTGCAGGAATTTGCGCAGGTGCGCCCTGTCGTCCGCGTTCGGCTCGGGGTAGCCGTAACCGTAGCCGTCCACCGCGGGTTGCTGAAAGTCCGGCTCGACGGGCTCACGCACCTCCAGAGCTCTCGTTTCAATCAGCTTGAGATTATTTTTCATCACTTTATCCTCAGCTAAAAGGGGGGTGCGCCGCTTCAGCGAATAATCTGCACGGGGAGGCGGGCGGCGGAAGGTACGAGGCCATTGAGCAAGTTTCGCCAGAACCTCTTGCCACCGGCAACAGGCACTTCGACGATGTCGTTGGCCTGGAGCGCGATGTCCTCCGACTGGTGTCTGCCGATGGCCTTCAGGTCAACGGTAAGTTCGATTCTACTGTTGCGGACAGGATCGTTTCTGACGATGAGGATGCGGCTGTTCTGCGTGTCGGGCAGCGCGCCGCCGGCCATGGCGATGGCCTGCGAAACGGTGACTCTATCCTTGAGCGAGATGGTCGAAGGCTTCAGGACGTTCCCGACCACGAAAGCCTGCTCGGCCTCCGTGATGGTGACGACATCGCCCGGCCGGACGTAAGGGTTAGAGCGCGCGTCGCCCTGCAACAGCTCAGTGAGCCTGTAGGAGTTGACCGGGGCAGCTTCGGCGATCGCGTTCGCCGCAGGCAGGTCGCATGTGAAAGACGGGGCGTTGTGTATCACCTGGACGGTGCGGCCCGCGCGCTCGGCCGGGCCTCCCGCGAAGGCCAGCAGTTCCAGGAGGCGGACGCGTCTTTGCAACTGGAAGCGGCCGGGCGTGTTGACGGCCCCCATGACGGCTACGGGCTGCGAGTTGTACTCTTTGACGAAGACATCAACCTGCGGGTTTTTCTGGTACTCAAGATAAAGGCGCGCGATCTCCTGGGCCAACTCGCTTTCGCTACGGCAGGCCGCCTGAATCTCTGTTTCGATGAGCGGCATACGGATCATGCCGTTGCCTTCGACGCGCACGGCCTCGCGCGACAACTGTGGGCGATTGAAGACGCGTACCTCCAAAACGTCGCCCACGCCGATGCGGTAGCGGTCTTCCGCTTGCGAGATGGGCGCACGGGCGACTCCACCACCGGCGGCCGGAGACCTCAAGGTGTCCGTCGTCTGCTGCGCGCGGGCGGCCAGCGCCGCAAAGCCGAGTGCGGCAATGAACGCGCAGGCGCAAAAGAGTATGCTGCTCGCCTCACACATAGGGAGCAAAAACTTCTGCTTTCTCATAACTTCCTACTTTCTGGCCTTTCCCATCCGCCGCGACAGGAGCGCTTCGCGCAGGTGGTTGGGGTGTGCGAGGTTGAGGACGGTGTTGCTTAAGATGACCATTAACTCTTCGTGGTCGCGCACGAACGAACCCGTGAGCGGATAATCGCTGGTCTTGACGACGACGCCTTCTCTGACCCACTGCCAGAACTGCGCCTGCGTCGTCCAAAACTGCTTCATGTCCCGGCAAACGACGAGCGCCGTCCGTTTCTTCTTTTTCTTCCTCTCCTTTTTCGCGCTCACCGGGCGACTCTCTGGGACTGCGGACACGTAGCACCTCCTCTGCAATCCTCCCGGCGCTTTTCGGAAAACGGCGGAAAAAACTGCACAAATACCCCAATGGGGGAAGCCTCTCACGCGAGGCGGCGTCGGTTTTGTTTGTTGATAACGAGTAGAGCGTCCAGAAGCTCACGGCTCAAAATCTTCAGCGCTGCTCGTCGTCGGCACAAGTGCCTCTTATGCTTTACATAAGAGGCTTAAAGCCGCCGTTTATCCAGCAGATAGGCTCTCTGGGAGCAAGAAACCGGAGGCTTGCGGCGCGACGCTCGGGCGAAGAGAAAGTCTTTGCGGACACTCTTCATCGGCGCGAAGGCTCGTTAAGCGGATGAGCTTTATGGGGAAAGGGGCATACGTGGATCCTTTCGTTTGTGCCGACGAAAGCGACCAGGCCCTTTGTGAAATTAGCCTGTCGCTCAGCCGGCTGGTAATAACTGCCCGGCAGACGATCCGCCCGGCACGGGGCAAGCAAGAACGTTCGAGAGCGCTGCGAGGCGCGATCTTTCACTGATCTGATGGAGCGTAGAGGGTAGGCCAACTGTAAAGGGCTGTCTGTGCGCTACCACACATATAGGTTATTTTTTTACACCGACGCCTCGCCGGCCGTAGACGCCGAACGACGGCAGCACGCACACAACGGAGGCAGTAATAATACGACCTTCGGGCGTGCGCGCCCGCAACCGGCCAATCGGAATAAGACAAACGTTTCGAGCAGTTAGGTCTACGGGTCAGGCGGCGCGCCCGGCAGTGTCCTTGTAGAAATGTGTTCCCCGAAGAGTCAGCCGGCCTCAGGAGTCAATGGGCCAAAATTCATCCGGGCCGGGCCGGGCATGTCCGAAAAAATACATCAATCAACCTCTTATAGCTAAGCGCAGAGGTGCGCCCCTGGAGCGCAGGCAGGGATGCCTGCACTCCCGGCAAAATGTGTAGATAATATTTGGGAGATGGTGGCCGAGAGACTTATCCCAGCGAGATGTTTTTGAGCGGTTCCCTTGGGCCGTCTACCGTCGCGCTTTTTGACGGCAGGGCGCGGCCGAGTTGAGGCGGGCGCTTGAATCTTTGTCCGAATAAGCGTTCGAACTCGTTTTCGACCACCTGATAACACTCGCAGGCAGAGGCTTCCAGGCCGCGCCGGTCCAGAATCTCTATGTGGCCGCGAATGTATCGGATAAGCCCGGATTTGCGAAGCTGCCTGGCAGCGTGTGTGATTCCCTCACGGCGCACCCCGAGCATGTTGGCTATCAGCTCCTGAGTCATGAGCAACTCATCCGACCTCCCGCGGTCGTGGCTGAGCAGGAGCAGGCGGCAGAGTTGCTGCTCGACAGTGTGAAGACGGTTGCAGACGGCCGTCTGCGAGATTTGAATCATGAGTGACTGGGTGTAACGCAACAGCAGGCGCTGGAATTCGCCTCCACGTGCGAACTCCTCCCTGAGCGCGTGCGCCTTCATGCGGAGTGCGCCGCCTGCTGTCTGAACGACCGCACGGTAAGGCGTCGCGTCGTCACCCATGAACAGCGCAATGCCCAGGACGCCTTCGTTGCCGATGATGCCTATCTCGGCCGTCGCGCCGCTCTCCACCACGTAAAGCAGATAGATGGTCGAACTCGTCAGGAAATAGATGTAGTCCATCTGCGCGCCGGATTCGCAGACGACCTGATCGGGTGCGAACGAGATGTGCTCCAAATGCGGGAGAATGCGTTCGTATTCTTTGGCGGGCAGCGAGGCTAGGATTCGGTTTCCGATCTGGCTCTGGGGCAATGATACGAGCATTGGGGGCTTGTTCCTCTCAGTTCCACTGACTCCAACAAATACTGCGGACGCGTACAATTGAGAAACGACTATTCCCGACAATATTCCGTTGCGCGAGGACCTTTATGATGGAAAACCGTTGGCTCGTCCGAAAGACTCCGGCGATACTATTTTATCTCCGGCCACAAATTCAAGATTTAGACGACAGGCTGCGGCGAGGGATTAGCCTTATTAATGTGCGCCATTAAAACAATTACGACGAGCGATGACAACCCCTGGCTTATAATACGCATAGAATAACGGTGCCGAATGTGCGGAGACGTTCGGCAAGCGCCCCTCAATCGGGGGTAAAGTAACAGGAGGGTTTTATGCCAATACCGTTTAAGTTGGAGCATGTGATAGCGAAAGTTCTTGTGGGTCACACGGAGAGTCGTAGGCGCGTTCTGAAGAGGTTGACCGGATTGAAACTGTCGGACCTGGAGGCGCACATCGTCTGGCCGCGTATACTAGACCACAAGTGGTATCTGAGCGAACGGCTCGGGCGGGACGTGGGCCTGCGCGTCGCGGCCGTAGACTACTTTGAGAACGTTCAGCCGCTCAGAGAGCCCATCTCGAAGTGGGCCAACCGTGGCGAGTTGCTGCCACGCCTGCCGATGATGCTCGGCCTCGGCGAGCGGCTTTAATAATAAGCGCCCGAGCACTCTCCACATAGTTCCCCGCCCCTCACTTCTCACCCGTTATCAGAGCGCACGGAGGTTGACGACGCCGGTTCGACTTTGACAGAAGTTGTCACCTCGCGGCTGACAAGTTTTGTCTTTTTTCAGAAATGCGTGTCGCCGTTCAGGAGTGCGCACGGCAAGTAACGGACAGACGCCGGAAGAAAACTTTTCGGGGCGGTTTGTCTAAAAGGCTGCTAAAAAGGCAGGAGGCCCGCATTTTACGCGGGCCTCGCTAGATATGATTAATTGGTTGGGCTGCTCGGCGGGCGGCTGGCGAAGCGGCAGGCGTTCGCTCAGAGGAGTGTAGGCGGCGGGGTCACGGTGTTTACTGCTTGCTCCGTGCTTGCCGCTGATCAGTTAGGCACTCCCCGTGCCACGAAAAATTATTTTCTGGAAGAACGAATTGATTGATGATTTACACACCCATTACCGAAGGTGGTGGCGTGGCGGCAGGCGGGCAGTCGGACGGGGCGAAAGCCCCTTTTTTATTTCAGAGCCGCCGGCCCCGCAGAATGTAAACCAAGGTCGGCCGGCACAAGTTGAAAAAGACAGCGGTTAGGCGTTCTTTTCGTCCGCCTGCACGCCGGACATCTCGTACTCGGCCCTGACGAACGTGTTGGCGGCGCTCGCCAAATCCAGCAGGCGTACGAGCACGGGAGCGTGTAGGAAGCCGCAGGCGTGGCAGACGAGTGCGGGCCTGTCCGCGAGGTAGAGGTCAATTCCGGTCGGGTCCGTCGGCTCGCCGCACAGTGCGCACGGGTCGTTGGTGAGAGTCACGTTCACGCGTATCACCAGATCGGTCGGCTGTATCGCGCGGACCTCGCCCTCTGTCCTGTCAATCATCCCTTAGCACCTTTCAACCGCATTACATTCATCTCTTGTCACTTTTCCGTCCGACGACTTCTCGCAACGGAGGTTTCAGACTTCGCAAGCGGAGAGAGCGCCGCGCGAAACTGTTACGCGCAGATTTACGCCGCCGCGAGGGCGTATGTCAACCCCACCCGCAACGGTCGTGGCGGTCAAGTGGTGTTGGCGCGTTACCAGCGGACCCTGGGCCAGTCGTCAACTTCTCTTTGGTCGAAGCAAGAGCGAGCGCGGCTACGGCTCTACCAGCCCCTTTTTGATGTTGCGCTGCCAGGCTTCGTAATTCTTGATGCGGCGTTTGGCCTGTTTGCGCGTCAGATTCATACGGGCCGCCACATGGTTGATGCGCTCTGTCCGGTCCTTCTTCTTGTCGTAAGGGACGCCGGGCGCTTCCAAATATAACTGGTAAGCGCGGACCCACTCTTCTTTAATCTCTGGTGTGGCCTGCTTGCCACGCAGTTCAGGCATTCTGGCGATTACCTCTGCTAACGAGTGAAAAAATAAATCGGTGGGATGTTACAAAGTAAGATTGTGAATCAATCTCAGGCCCGCGCTCTGGGTGGGAGTTCATGCGCGAGCAACACATTGTAAGACGGTTTGCCGCCCCGGTTGCGCCGGCGGCGCTCCCCATAATGGACCAAGCCGCCGGATTTGGCAAATCTTGTCCCCCATACAACTACGCATACACTCTCCTCCGCACGTGAACACCGCGGGCGCTCGACGCCACCGGCCGGCCTACTCTCTTTCCTCACAGCTTGATGCGCGCAAGCACTGACGCCGCCGCCCATGCCTTTTTGCCCTGCGATTCGTCAAACCGTGTACGTCAAAGAGAGCCGTTTGGTTTATCTGATAATGTAGAGCTTACAAAAATCCGTGGGAATATGCCAACGGCCTCGGCGCGTCGGACGTTGAAAATCGTTTCCGCAGTCAAAGCCCGTCATTCCAATAACGCGCCAATCAAGGTATATTCCGCCCGGACATCTACCGCCGCTGGGCCAAAAGGAGCGCCGCACCTTGGTCTCTCAACACCCTATCAACGTCGCCGCCGAAGCAGAATTCCCACAGCTTCTCGCCAGGCTTCGCGCGTTCCTGCGCGAAGAGGTCTTCACGCTCGAACGAGAGTTTTTGAGCAAGCCCTTCAGGGAACTGCTCCCGACCTTGCGGGAGAAGCGCGAACGCGTCAAGGCGCTGGGCCTCTGGGCACCGCAGATTCCGCGCGAGTACGGCGGCCTTGGACTCACGCTCGCGGAGTTCGCACGCGTGAGCGAAGAATTGGGGCAGACGCCGCTGGGCCATTATCTCTTCAACTGCCAGGCCCCTGACGCGGGCAACATGGAAGTCTTAATCTCTCACGCCACGGCCGAGCAGAAGGAGCTTTACCTGCGGCCGCTCGTGCGCGGCGAGGTGCGCAGTTGCTTCTCGATGACGGAGCCCGAGCATCCCGGCTCGAACCCGACGTGGATGAGCACCACGGCGACGCGCGACGGCGACGATTACGTCATCAACGGACACAAGTGGTTCACCTCAAGCGCGGACGGGGCCGCCTTCGCCATCGTGATGGCCGTCACGGACCCGGAAGCGTCAAGCCCTTACAGGAGGGCAAGTCAGATTATTGTCCCCACAAACACGCCCGGCTTTCGACTCGTACGCAACGTCAGCGTGATGGGCCACGAAGGGAGCGACTACGCGAGCCACGCCGAAGTCAGATACGAGGACTGCCGCGTGCCCCGCCGCAATCTACTGGGCCAGGAAGGGCACGGCTTCCAGATCGCGCAGGAGCGCCTCGGGCCTGGACGCATACAACACTGCATGCGCTGGGTCGGCATCTCAGAGCGCGCCTTCGACATGATGTGCGATTACGCCGCGCGCAGACAGTTGTCGCCGGGCGTGCCCCTCGGCAGTCGGCAGACCGTTCAGGAGTGGATCGCCGAGAGCCGCGCCGAGATTAACGCTGCCCGCCTGCTCGTCATGCACACGGCCGGACGCATCGAAGAGGAAGGCGCGGCCGCCGCGCGCGAAGACATCTCGCTGATAAAATTCTTCGTCGCCGGAATCCTACAGAAAGTCCTCGACCGCGCGATTCAAACTCATGGCGCTCTCGGACTCACGGACGACACCGTCCTCGCCTACTGGTTCAGGCACGAGCGCGCCGCGCGCATCTACGACGGCCCGGACGAGGTGCACAAGTCCGTGGTCGCTCGCGGCGTCCTGCGCAGGTACGGGGTTGATGTCTCAATCTAAAGGAGCATATCGGAAGTGTCGCGCGAGAGTTTGATAGACGGCCCGCGCCGTGTGCGTGAGGGCGAACAACTGGACTTGCCGAAGCTTCTGGACTACCTGCGCGAGCACCTGCCCGGCGTCGAAGGCGAGGCGGAGGTCAGGCAGTACCCGGCCGGGTTCTCGAATTTGACTTATCATCTGCGCGTGGGCGGCCGTGAGTTCGTGCTCAGGCGGCCGCCGCACGGCGCGAAGATCAAGACAGCTCACGACATGGGGCGCGAATTTCTGATTCTCTCGCGCCTGCGCCCTGTCTACCCGAAAGTCCCGCGCCCCGTTCTCTACTGTGAAGACGAAACAATTCTCGGCGCGCCTTTCTATCTCATGGAGCGAGTGCGCGGAGTCATCCTGCGCGCACAGCCGCCCGAAGGCGTCGAGTTGTCCGCTGAGATTATGCGCCGCCTGTCCGAGTCGTTCGTCCAAAACATGGTCGAGATTCATGGGGTGGATTATTTGGCGGCGGGCCTCGGCGACCTTGGCCGCCCCGAAGGTTACGTCTCGCGCCAGATAGAGGGCTGGACCAAGAGATACTACAACGCGCGTACGGACGACGTGCCGGAGGTCGAGTGGATTGCGCGCTGGCTGGCCGAGAACGAGCCGCCGGATTCAGGCCGGGCGCTGATACACAACGACTACAAGTACGACAACGTGGTCTTCGACCCGGAGGATTTGGCGCGGGTCGTCGCGGTGCTTGACTGGGAGATGGCGACCGTCGGCGACCCCTTGATGGACTTCGGGACCTCGCTCGCCTACTGGATGGACCCGGACGACCCGGCGGAGTGGCGTGCCGCGGGCTTCGGCCTGACCGCGCTGCCCGGCAACTTACGACGCCGCGAATTGGTCGAACACTACACACGCCTCAGCGGGCGCGAGTTGCGCGCCCCGGTCTTCTACTTCGCCTACGGCCTCCTGAAAGTCGCCGTCATCGTCCAGCAGATTTATCACAGATACAAGCAGGGCCACACGACCGACCCGCGCTTCGCCGGCCTCCTCTCTCTGGTTCGGGCCAGCGGCAAACTGGCACAGCGCGCCGTCGAGAAGAAGCGCGTGGACGAATTGGGATGAAAGGCTCGTGAATCGAAAACTCGTAAATCGTAACTCGTGAATCGTGAATCGAAAAGAGCGTTCTCCGATTTACGATTCACGAGTTTTCGAGCTTTTCATTATCCGCGGCGTCTGACGCGGGCGCGGCGTGAGCGGCGGGCGCGTGTGTTCTTGCGCGCGGGTTTTGCCGCCGGCTTGCTTGCGGTAGGGTTGATGTTGGGCCGCAGGTTTGAGGGCTCTTCGGGAGGGTTCGCGCTCTCGCGGTAGGCTGCGGCATCGGCTGTGGCGATTAAGGTTTCGAGGCGCGTGCGGCTCGCCGCCAGTTGATCTAGCTGCGACTGTACGCCTGCCTTCTGGCGTTCGAGTTGACGGCGGCGCTGCTCGCGTTGCTCCTCGGGGCGCGTCGAGCCGTTGAGCGCGAAATAACGCTCTATGTTCTCGGGACGCAGGTCTTCGTCCAACTGGCGCAGGCGCGCTTGCAGGTCTTCCTCTTTCCTCTGCACGTCGGCGAGTTGCGCGCGCAAACTCTCGGCCGTCTGCGCCGCGCCACCCGGACTCTGCGCCGACACGCAAGCCGCACACGCGGCGAGCACAATTAAGAGGGTTAAGCTTCGCACTCCGGTTCTCATGGCGTTTCCTTTCAAGCTATAGCCTCAACTCCGAAGAAGCTTGCACCTGACATCCGCGCTTAGTCAACTGCTCTTGCTGAAAACTGATTACTGCTCTAAAGGGTCTTCGGGCCAGGCGTGGCGTGGGTAGCGGCGCGAGAGTTCGCGGCGCACCTGTGGATAGTGGCGCGACCAGAAGCCCGCGAGGTCGGTCGTAACCTGTACGGGGCGCTGGCTCGGGGCGAGCAGGTGCAG
>DATFCB010000146.1:0-2970 GCA_035253525.1 Pyrinomonadaceae bacterium
TTAAGCCGCGCCAAAATTTACGCTTCCGCGGCGTTCAGTTGGGCCGCCGGGTCAGGCCATGAGTTTTCAACAGCTTAGCCGCGCTCGCAAACGCCCTGATTGACGCGCCCGTCCGCCGGCCCGTAATATCAGGCCGAGTCGGGCTTCCCAGCAGGCAAGATGCTCCCGCACGTCTCGCGGCGGCCTTGTCACTACGGCGAACACACGCCAGGCCGCGCATCTGTAGGTCTAAAGTTTCGGCGATGTCACCAGCTCAGAGCCATCTCAGCGCCCTTTTCACCGAGGCTTTTCGACAGCTCGGCCGCAGCCGACCTGTGCCGGAAATCGAAGTCCGTTTCTACCCTTACGCCGGAATCAGCCACAAGATTCGCCTGCGCTCGGGCCGTGTTTACGTCCGCATCTCGGACATCTTCGAGAAGGCTCCGGCCGAGGTGCACCGCGCCCTGGCCTACATCCTCGTCGCGCGACTGCTCGCCAAGCGCACGCCCGAGACTCACGAGCGCGTCTACAGGGCTTACGCCTATTCGCCGCAGGTCTTGCGCGCCCTGGACCTGGCGCGCCGCCAGCGCGGCCGCAAAATGGTCTCCTCCGCGCGCGGCCGCGTCTACGACCTGGACAAGTTGTTTCACAAACTCAACCGCCGCCACTTCGACGGCGAGCTTGAGAAGCCCGTGCTCACCTGGTCGCAGCGCCGCACGCGCAGAATTCTGGGCCACCACGACGCCGCGCACGACACCATCGTCATCAGCAAGACGCTCGACGACCGCGAAGTCCCCGAGTGGTTCGTCGAATACGTGCTCTACCACGAGATGCTGCACATCAAGCACCCGGCGCGGCTCATCAAGGGCCGCCGCTACTACCACACCAACGCCTTCCGCGCCGAAGAGCAGCGCTTCCCCCATTACGAAGAGGCCCAGCGCTGGCTCGAAATGGTCGCGCTCAAGCGTCACGTCCCGCGCGCCCGCGCCGCCTGAGATTTGACGGAACTTCCCGGGCGACTGAGCGTAATAAACTGGCAGGTAGGTAGGCTCCAAGAGAGAGCGGGCCAGGCATCAAGGGAAAACGTCAATCCCTCCGACGTTGACCGAAGTGCCCGGCCCGCTCGTGGTTTTTAGGGACCAGAAAATACGGATTATTGTCTCACTTACAATTTTCCATGCGTTGTGTCACTATGGCGTCCCCGCACCGCTTGTAAAATTTCTCGAAAGTAAGAGACGAAGAGGAGCAGCCACATGACTGACAACGTTTTCAAAGGGGTCGAGATCGTAGGGACTTCCGACCAGAGCTTTACGCACGCCATAGAGATCGCCGTCAAGCGCGCGCGCCAGACGCTGCACAACCTCTCCTGGTTCGTCGTCACCGAACAGCGCGGCGGGTTGCAGCAGGGCCGCCTCGAATATCAGGTCACGCTCCGCGTCTACTTCAAGCTGGACAAGGCTGAGGACGCAGACACGGCCGGCGAAGGCGGCGCGGCTTAGGCGCGCGGCGCGCGCACTGGACAAATCCCGCGAGCGCCCGCTAGACTACGCAGTTTGCTGACTACGCCCCGGCGCTCTCTATCCCGATGCGCTCGGCGAGCGCGACCCAACTTTATTCTTTTGAGACGGAGTTAATCTTCCTTTATGGCAATTCCCGCAACACAGATTCGACGCGGCATGGTCATCGTCTTCGAGGGCCAGCCCTGCAAGGTCGTAGAGTTTCGCCACCACACGCCCGGCAACCTGCGCGCGATGGTGCAGACCAAGCTGCGCAACATCCGCACAGGCTCCAGCTTCGAGCACCGCTTCCGCTCCGCCGACACGGTCGAGCGCGCCTCGCTTGAACAGCACGAGATGGAATATCTCTACTCCGACGGCTCGCAGCACCATTTCATGAACACGGAGAACTATGAGCAGATCGGACTCGGCGAGGACGACCTGGGCGACGCGGCCCAGTGGCTGATGCCCGGCCTCAAGATTCAAGTGGAGTTTTACGAGGGCGCGCCCATCGGCATTGACCTTCCCGACTCTGTCGAGTTGGCCGTCGTCTCCACCGAGCCGTCGCTCAAGGGCGCGACCGTCTCGAACGTCAACAAGCCCGCGACGCTCGAAAACGGCGTCACCATACAGGTCCCGCCCTTCGTCAACGAAGGTGACCGCATCCGCGTCTCCCCCGCCGAAGGGCGCTACATCGAGCGGGCGAAGTAGGGTTTCAGGTTTCAGGTTTCAAGTTTCAGGTTCGCTGCTTTTAACTTGAAACCTGAAACCTGAAACTTGAAACTTATGTATCTCCTTTACAGCTTCCTTCTCACCCTCGGCGTCGTCGCGCTCTTGCCGCGATTCATAGTTGACGCTTTCCGCCATGGGAAATACGTGACGGGTTTGCGGGAACGACTGGGGGGCTTGCCCGCAATCGAGAGCGGGGGCCGCCCCGTGGTCTGGCTGCACTGCGTGTCCGTCGGCGAGACGCAGGCCGCGCGCCCCCTGGCCCGCGCCATCCTCGAACGTTTCCCCTCGCACGCCCTCGTCGTCTCGACTACGACCGCTACGGGGCAGCGCGTCGCGCGCGAAGTCTTCCGCACGGACGCGACCGCCGTCATCTACTTCCCCTTCGACTGGGCCTGGGCCGTCCGCCGCTCGCTCCGCGCCGTCAACCCTTCCGCCGTGCTCATCATGGAGACGGAGTTGTGGCCCAATTTCCTGCGCGAGTGTAAGCGGCGCGGCCTGCCCGTGGCCGTCGTCAACGGCCGGCTGTCGGAAAAATCCTTCCGCCGATACCAACGCGTCCGGCGCTTCGTCAAACGCATCGTGGGCGACCTCGCGCTGGCGCTCATGCAGACTGAGGCCGACGCCGAGCGCATGCGCGCTCTCGGTCTTGTGCCCGAACGCGTCTTCGTCTCCGGCAACGTGAAATTCGACGGCGGTGAGATGGACGCCGACGGGCGTCAGCTAACTGAAGAACTGCGCGCGCGTTTTCATCTAGACGGCGGTC
>DATFCB010000147.1:0-3976 GCA_035253525.1 Pyrinomonadaceae bacterium
CCGTTTCTGGATCGCTCCAGGGACGCCGTCCTGGAAGTCCGCGACCGCGTCGTCCGCCCGCAGCGCGGCGGAACCATCGTGGAGAAAATAAAGCCGTAAATCGTAAATAGAAGCACCATTTTTCCTTTTACGATTTACGATTTACGAATAATCATGACAAGAATTTTCTCGCTCGTATTTCTTTGCGCGTCGCTTTTGGTGGCGGCTGGTGTAGCGCGTGCGCAGGGCGCGGCCGGTCAGTTGGTTCCGCCTGCGGACTCCTCCGACCTTAAATTGAGGGGCGCGGACGGGAAGACTTACGACGTGGCGAGCATGCGCGGCCAGGTCGTGCTCGTCTCGTTCGGCGCGACGTGGTGCCTGCCGTGCAAGGAGGAGTTGAAGGCGCTCGAAGTGTTAAAGAAAGAGTACAAGGACAAGCCCGTCACGTTCCTCTGGATCAGCATCGAGAGCGAGGAGGACGTTTCGGACAAGGGCTTGCGCGACTACGCGAAGGGACTCAAGATTTCGTTCCCGGTCCTACGCGATCCAGAGAGGACTATCTTCGCGCGCTACTCGCAGCGGCTGCGCATGCCGACGGTGCTCTTCTTCGACCGTGAGGGGAAGCTCTCGCTCCCGAACCACGTCGGGATGGCCGATGCCCCCCTCTACATGGCGACGATGCGCAAGCGCCTGGACAAGCTCCTGACGGAAGAGGCCGCGACGAGGCCGCGCCGCGCCGGGAGCTGAAATTTTCGCGGGGAAAACTTTTTAACGATGGAATCTTTACTTGCCCTACAACTTGGCAGCCCGGACGTGAACTTCCGGCTCATCTTGCCGGAGCTGATCGTCTGCGGCGCGGCCGTGCTCGTCATGCTGATAGACGCGTTCGCGCGGCCGCGCCAGCGCTGGACGACCGGGGGCTTAGCGCTCGCGGGGCTCGTGGCCGCTGGAATCGCCTCCGTCTGGCTCTGGATGAGTCCGGGCGCGGTCGGCGCGGGCAGCTTTAACGGCATGATCGTGCTCGACGAACTGCGCCTGAGCTTCACCCTCATCTTCCTGTTCGTCTCGGCGCTGACGGTGCTGATCTCTATGGTCTGGGTGGAGAACGAGCGCCTTCCGGCGGGCGAGTTCCACTCGCTGCTGCTGTTCGCCACTTCGGGGATGATGCTGATGGCCTCCGGCAACGACCTGGTCATCATTTTCCTGGGCCTGGAAATTCTCTCCATCGCCACCTACGTGATGGCTGGATTCCGCCGCACGGATTTGCGCTCGAACGAGTCCTCGCTCAAATATTTCATCCTCGGCTCGTTCTCCTCGGCTTTCCTGCTCTACGGCATCGCGCTCGTCTACGGCGGCACGGGCACGACCAACATCACGCAGATTGCGATGACGCTGGATACCGCGCGTTACAAGGAGCTGGTCTTCGCGGGCGCGGCGATGATGCTCGTCGGCTTCGGCTTCAAGGTCGCGACCGCGCCCTTCCACATCTGGACGCCGGACGTTTACGAGGGAGCGCCCACGCCCGTCACGGCCTTCATGGCCGCCGGGCCGAAGGCTGCGGGCTTCGCCTCCTTCCTGCGCGTCTTCATCTTCGGCTTCCCGTTCGTGGCGGGCGCGGCCGCCGCGACCACTTCCGTACAGACCAACCTGGCCTGGGTCAACGCGCTCGCCGTGATGGCGATCATCACGATGACGGTCGGCAACATCGTCGCCATCGTCCAGAACAACGTCAAGCGCATGCTTGCCTACTCCTCGATTGCGCACGCGGGCTACGCGCTCGTCGGCTTCGTCGCCGCGGGCGCGAGCGCCGGGGCCGAGAGGGACGCGGCCATCGCCTCGGTCGCCTTCTACATGCTGACGTATGCCGTGATGAACCTCGGCGCGTTCGCCGTCGTCACACTCATCGCACGCAACAACGACCGGCGCACGGAGGTCGAGGACTACAACGGCATAGGCTTCCGCGCGCCTGCGCTGGCCTTCACGCTCTCCATCTTCCTGTTGAGCCTGCTCGGCCTCCCGCTGACGGCCGGGTTCATAGGCAAGGTGATGGTCTTCAACGCCGCCATCAAGGCGCACTACTACACGCTGGTCGTCATCGCCGTGCTCAACACGGCCGTCTCGGCTTATTACTACCTGCGACTCATCATCGTGATGTTCTTCCGCGAGCGCACGGTCGAGTGGAGCGCGCCGCGCGTGCCTGCCAGCGTGGCGCTCGCCATCGTCATCACCATCGTGGGCGTCTTCTACCTGGGTCTCTTCCCCAACAAGGTGCTCGACGCGTTCCAGCGAAAGCCCGCGCCTGCGGCGCAGCAGGCGGCGCGCTGAAAGCTTTTCCCCAATGACCGCCACCGCCACGAAGAAGAACGGCGAGGGCCAGGCTTCACGGGAGCGGCAGACGCGCCCGCCCGGCCTCCTCGCGCAACTCGCCGCAGAGGTCAAAGAACGCCTCGGCGAAGCGTGGCTGCCCACGGTCTACCGCGACCGCATCCTCTCGATGCGCACGCGCTCGCACCACCTGAGCCTCTACGCGAAGAGGGCCGCCGACGTTGAGATACAGCACACGCTGCTCGGTGTGGAGTTGAGGGTCGGCCGCCGCCGCATGAGTTGCCCGGATTTGGCGACGGCGCGCTACCTGGCGGTCTTCGCGCGCGCCAACTGCGCGGACGTGGCCGTGCCCTACGACATCAGCCGTATCTCCGGCCTCGCCGACGAACTCGAATCGGCGTGGCATCGCATGCTATTATTGGTCGAGCACGCGGCCTCGGGCCGCAGTGCCGCGATGCGTTCCCGGCTGCGGAATTTTCTCATACAGGAAGTGAAGCGCGAGGTCGCACAGGCCGGGGCCGGGGCCGACCGCCCGCAATTTAACCAGAACACTAAACAGCGGCCCGTCCGAGATAAGCAGGGCTGACTCTTTTAGAGAACATGGCGGAAGAGATATTGATTAACGAAAACATTCCTATAGACAAGCCGGAGCCTTTACCATTCCCTTTCAACCAGCGCACGTTCTGCCGCTACGTGCCCATCGAGAAGCGCATAGCGGAGGCGCGCGTCCTCGTCGTTGACGACCTCCTGCGCGACGAGGGCGACATCTCCGAGGTGGCCGTCAGGGAGTGGGGCAAGACCCTCAAGACGCAGCTTCTGCGCGAGCGCGAAATCGCTCAACTGGCGCTCGACAACATTCAGAACAACATTGCGCGCCTCGTGCGCCGCCCGCAAATCTGCATCACACATTACTCCGAGCTGGCCGAGGCCGAAGCCGAGACGCGCCCCGACGCCATCGTCTTGAGCGGGACGCTCCGTGACTTCGACTACTACAACCCGGAGCACCTGGAAAAGTTTGGCGAGTTCATACGCACCACGAAGACGCCCGTGCTCGGCATCTGCGGCGGGCACCAACTTGTCGGGATGAGCTTCGGCGCGCGCGTCGTCACCTTAGACCACATGGAGCAACACGAGCGGCGCGAGGGCCGTCCCTTCGAGTACCAGTATCGCTTCATACGCATCACGGATTTGGACGACCCGATCTTCGATGGAATTGAGGACGAGGAGGAGGGCGTCTGGCAGGACTACACGACCGAGGCGAGCATCCTGCGCGTCTGGCAGAACCACGGGCTGCAACTGGACCGCGTGCCCGAAGGCTTCAAGCTCCTGGCGACCGCTTACTTGTGCCGCAACCAGATGATGGTCAAGCGCGCCGACGGGCAGTTGATTTACACCGTCCAGTTTCACCTCGAAAAATCATTCGAGGACTGGGACAAACGCCGCGCCACACGCTGGGAACACCCCAACGAGTCGCGCGACGGCCGCATCATCTTCGAGAACTTCCTGCTCGAATCGCTAAAAGCAAATCGGAAGTAAACGTCCGCCGTCTTTACCTCGGAGAGTCACGAATAAAATAAGGGACGGCGGGGGCCAGCCCACCTTCCTGACCTGCGAGGCGACTGTGTTTGAGTGATTCAAGCCACGCAGTCTCACAGGTCTGGAAGAGGGGCTG
>DATFCB010000148.1:0-2919 GCA_035253525.1 Pyrinomonadaceae bacterium
TGAAAGAGGGAGGCCGCGACTCCGCGGCGGGCAGTCGCGGCAATCGCATACGCGGCCTGCTCGTGGTCGCGGAGGTCGCCGTCTCGCTGCTGCTGCTCATCGGCGCGGGGCTTTTGATTAATAGCTTCCTGCGCCTGCGCAGCGTTGACCCAGGGTTCCGCACGGACAAGCTCTTGACGATGGAAGTCGTGCTTCCCGAGACGAAGTATCCCGAACACGCGCAGCGTGTAGCCTTTTACACTAACCTGTTGCGCCGCGTCGAAGCGCTGCCGGGTGTGAAGTCCGCGGCCGTCACCACCAATCTCCCACTCTATCCGCAGGGCAACTCGATCAGCTTCAGCATAGAGGGCCGCCCGGACCCTGCGACGGGCCGTAAACCCACCGTGGTCACGCGAGTCATCAGCCCGCAGTACTTCAGCACGATGGGGATTCAGTTTTTGCAGGGACGGCAACTCAACGAGCAGGACAGGGCGGATTCGCCGGCTGTGACCGTCATCAGCGAAACGATGGCCCGCCGGTTTTGGCCCAACGAAGACCCCGTGGGCAAGCGCATCACGCCGGGACGTGCGGACTCCGCGAACCCTGACGACTGGATAACAATCGTCGGGGTGGTGAAGGACGTGCGTCAGTTCGAGCTGGACGCGGAGCCGAAGCCGCAGATGTATCTGTCGTACGAGCAGGCGGGTTTCTTCGAGCCGAACGACCTCGTCGTCAGCACGGACGTGGAGCCGCTCAGCCTGGCTTCGACGGTGCGCAAGGCCGTCTGGGAGGTGGACAAAGACCAGCCCGTCTCCAACGTCAGGACGATGGAAGACATCCTCTCCGGGTCAATCGCGCGGCAGCGCTTCAGCATGCTTCTCCTGGGCATCTTCGCCGGGCTGGCGTTGGTCCTGGCGGCGGTCGGCATCTACGGCGTGATGAGCTACTCGGTCGCGCAGCGCACGCGCGAAATCGGGCTGCGGATGGCGCTCGGCGCGCAAAGGAGCGACGTGGTGAAGATGGTCGTCGGGCAGGGGTTGAAACTCGTCCTCGTCGGCGTCGCCTTCGGCCTCGCCGCGGCCTTCGTCCTGACGCGCGTGATGTCCAGCCTGCTCTTCGGAGTCAGCGCCACAGACCCCGTCACGTTCATCATCATCTCGCTGGTGCTTATCGGCGTCGCCCTGCTCGCCAGTTTCATCCCCGCGCGCAGCGCCACGAAAGTTGACCCCATGATCGCCCTGCGGGCCGAATGAGGCGAGCCGGATAACCACGCGCCTCCGCCGCGCTGAGGATACAGAAAAGGTTCGAGGTCTGTGCGGCCGACCCAACCCCGCACCCTAACGCTTGATTGCGCCGCTCTTCGGCTTACCAAAATCCAGCTTCCATTCGCCTTCCTCTTTAACCAGCGGCATCGTCCGCCGGGGCTCCCCCTGAGTTCTGACATCCACAAACGCGGTATCGCCCACGATCCTCTCGTCGCTGAACACAGGCGGCGGCTTCCGTGCATCCATGTTGGCGGCCTCGCTGAATAACTGATCCAGAGTCTTGCCCTGACTTTTCGCAACGTCTTCCATCAACTGCAACGACGCGCGCGAAAGAAGCCTCTTGACGCCCGCGATGTCATTTCTCATCCCTGCCTCGTAATAAGCTCTGACGGCCTCCGTGGGAGAGAGGCCGGCCGGTTTCGCGGTCGAAGGTGATATCTCTGCGGTCGGAGGTGTATTAACTGGCGGGGACGCGTTCGCGGGCGCATTGTTTGAGTTTGCGCGCTCAGAACTGTTGCCGGTGTTCGGGGCTTGGTTGCAGCCTGCGGTCAGCGCGAAGAGCGCCAGCGCGAGGGCGAGCAGGGCGGTCGTGCGCGCCCTGCCTGGGGGACGGAGTTTGTGATTCATCTTTTACGGTTCCTCATTCGCGGGGGCGGATTACTCACGCGGGATAAGTTTAATCGAGGGCCGGGCACGTATCAATGCCGCGCCTCCGAGCATTCAAGTGGTTAACCACTCCTCAAAAGTGATGAGCAATCGCCAGTCTTTCCTATTGATAGCCGATAACACGAGTGAGCAGGTCGAAAGCGGCCCTCTGAAGCGCCACACTTCTTCATGCCCCGTGCCGGGATTCAAACGCCTTATTACTCCCATCGAACACTGCGGGACATTTTCATTTCCATTCCAGTCTGCCGCCTCTATCCTTCACGACAGTTTCAAAGCCAAAACTCAACCCTCCAGCGCCTTACGTCTTAACTTTGCGCCTCCAGCGTGAAGCTTTGTTTCTCGCTGGAGGGTTGAGTCAATCTGTAGCTTGAGTTTTGACGAGATGAGACGCGGGCATTGCCCGCTCAAGACGCAAAGGCTCTGCGGGTGAGATGGGGCCTCCCGCCTTGCAACTATAGTACTCAGTAAGGCATCATACTCGTCAGCTAATCCTTCTCTCTTGCGTCAGCGGTGATGCGCCCCTGAAGATGGCGGCGTTCGGATAGTTCGAGAGCGGGTTGATATCAACTTGCAGAAGTCGCCCCCTTGAAGGGGTGCATCCGAACCTAAGCCTCCGGCAGCGACCGTTACTCCGAAGCACACTTTCGATTCGAAACTTCTCTTAACGCCCCGCCAAAGGGGGAAAGCACACATCTATATGTCCATGAAACTATACGTCGGAAATCTGTCGTTCCAGACTTCAAGCGACGACCTACAGGATTTGTTCGCGCAGGCCGGCACGGTCGAGAGCGCTTCGGTCGTCGAGGACCGCGACACGGGTCGCTCCAGAGGCTTCGGCTTCGTCGAGATGTCGTCGAAGGAAGAGGGCGAGGCGGCCATCACGCAGTTCAACGGCAAGGAAGTCAACGGTCGCGCTTTGAACGTCAACGAGGCCAAGCCGCGTGAAGATCGCGGTGGCGGTGGACGCGGCGGCTACGGTGGCGGCGGCAACCGCGGCGGCGGCGGTGGT
>DATFCB010000149.1:0-5212 GCA_035253525.1 Pyrinomonadaceae bacterium
ACCACCGCCGCCGCCGCGGTTGCCGCCGCCACCGTAGCCGCCGCGTCCACCGCCACCGCGATCTTCACGCGGCTTGGCCTCGTTGACGTTCAAAGCGCGACCGTTGACTTCCTTGCCGTTGAACTGCGTGATGGCCGCCTCACCCTCTTCCCTCGAAGACATCTCGACGAAGCCGAACCCGCGCGAGCGACCCGTGTCGCGGTCCTCGACGACCGAAGCGCTCTCGACCGTGCCGGCCTGCGCGAACAAATCCCGCAGGTCCTCGCTCGAAGTCTGGAACGACAGGTTGCCGACGTATAGTTTCATAGTCATATAAATGTACCTCTCCCTTTTGGAGTGTTAAGAGAAGTTTCGAATCGAAAGTGTGCTTCGGAGTAACGGTCGCTGCCGGAGGCTTAGGTTCGGATGCACCCCTTCAAGGGGGCGACTTCTGCAAGTTGATATCAACCCGCTCTCGAACTATCCGAACGCCGCCGCCAATCGTCAGGCAAGGGGCGCATCACCGTTGATGCAAGAGAGAAGGATAAACCGGCAACTATGATGCCTCATTAATAGGCATAGTTGCAAGGGGCCGCCACCTCCTCACACGCTAAGCCTTTGCGTCTTGAGCAGGTTTGGGACTACCGGAACGACACGACTGAGTGTCAGTGTGTGGCCGAATTGCGGGTCTGAGGAAGCTGGCAACGCGCGCGGTAGGCACATCATGCTCCCCCTTTGATGTCGCTTCCTGCCTGGGCCAATTCCATGCGTGCCAGACGATGAGCGTCGTCAGTATTACGTCAACGCTTCCCAGGAAGATGTAGAACGCCCAGGCACCCGGCATCGTTATCAGCACGAACGCCGTATAGACCACGCCCAGGATGATGTTCGCCCAGCGACTCGGGCTGGCCTTTAACGCGAGCGACAGAAAAATCATGACGGCCGGAATCGCCATCGAGACGGAGGTGAACAACAGAACGCCTTGAGTAGCCTGTCCGAGCGGCACCATTTTTCCTTCCAGCATCCCTTGCAGCTTCCCAGGCGCGTAGAGCCAAAAATAATCCCCGTAGATGTAACAGAACATCACGCTCGCCCACAGGGCTGAAATCTTGAACTTCACGTGGACCTTGATGTCGTCCAGGGCTGTTCCGGCTTTCTTCGTCAATTCATTTCTCCTTAACCATGCTCGGCTAAATCGCCGAGCCTTGCTTTCTCTTCCCACTTCGGGACATTAACGCCCATGACCAGGAGCCACAGGCACAGAGATAGTTCCGCAATGCCGCCGAGGATTGTCACGTCCGGGAGACGAGCCGCAAGCGCAGGCGAAAGGAAGACGGCGAAGCTGTTGGTCAGGTAGCCCAAGCCCCCAACGGCCATCAGCCCCCCCACTATTCGAGGCAGGAAGCCCGACCTTAAAACAAGATATCCAATCGTGAGACAGTAAATGCCGAAGAACACCCCGCTCATGGTGTAGCCGCGCGCGTGCATTCTGAGAGACATCAGCGCGAAGGCTTGCAACTGATTCGCTTCAAACGCGCTCAGGTAGCTGGCACCTCCGAGGAAGACCAAAGAGGCAAGGTGGTTGAGGGAGTTGACGGCCAGGACGGCGATCCCGACCAGGCTGAAGAACGCGGCGAGCAAAGAGAGGCTCCTGCCCGCTGGCTTGAACAAGTCGTAGAAGAGGAACGTCACGGCGAGATAGCACGCGAGCATGATGAGATCGGCGGCCAGCCCCGAACGATACAACGGCTCGTGTGCCAAAATGTTCGTCGCCGTTGCCGCGGCGTCATCGCGCACGACGAGTGCGCCGCGAACGAAGACCTCGGCGAACACGCCCGCGATGATGGTGATTAAATAGAATGCGCCGGCCGTTCTGGCCTTGAGCCGCAGCGTTGCAGTTGTCACGCTTGTCCCACTAGGATTGTCCATGCGGGACTTATCTTATCCACGGCGGAACCTTGGGGACATGACGCCAGGTATCAAAAACATGACCGCAGGTTGCAGGGGGATGGCAGGAGATGGCTGAACCGACAATTGCCGCCGGCTATCCGAGAGCTTTTCTGGATTTCGCCGTCGCGCGGGGCGCGGATCGCCGGACGTTGCTCGCGCGCTCGCGGCTCCGCCCGGACGACATACAGGAGCAGGACAACCGCGTCCCCTTGTCGAATTACGTGGCGCTGATGGAGGCAGGCGTCGAGTTGTGCAACGAACCGGCCCTCGCGCTGCTGTTCGGCGAGTCGAGCAGGTTGCAGGACATCTCGATTGTGGGGCTCATCGGCGAGGCCGCCGAAACCACAGAGGAGGCGCGTCGGCAGATCAACCGCTATGCGCGCCTGATGCTCGACGAGGATGCTGCGAAAGTCTCGGATCACGTTGAACTCGTCCGCGACGGGGGCTTGGTCTGGCTGAAGTACACGAGCCACCTCTACACAAACAACCGACTGCTCACGGAATCAGCCTTCGCGCGGAACATTTGCGGCGCGCGGGAGCACTTCGGGGCAACACGCGATTTCGCAAAGTGGCCTTACCCCAAAGCGATTCACTTCACACACCAGGAGCCGAGCTACCGCGCTGAATATGACAGGGTCTTCGGCGTCCCGCTCGTCTTCGGCAGCCACATGAACGCGCTGCTGATGGACGAAGAGTTCCTCTCAATCAGGATGCCGCGCACCAACCGCTACGTCTTCGGCGTCTTGAGCGCGCACGCGGAGGCGCTGCTCAAGAGCCTGGAGAGTTCTAAAACCACGAGGGGGCGCGTCGAGAGCCTGCTGATGCCCATCCTGCACACGGGCGAAGCGAGCATGGACGTAATCGCCAACAAACTAGGCTTCAGCCGCCAGACACTCTTTCGCAGACTGAAAGCGGAGGGCGTGACTTTCGAAAAGGTCTTGGACGAACTGCGCCACCAGCTAGCGCTCCACTACCTGAGCGGGAAAAAAGTCTCCGTGAACGAGACTGCCTACCTGGTGGGATTCTCCGACCCGGCCGCCTTCTCGCGCGCCTTCAAGCGCTGGACCGGCTCCAGCCCAGGGTTTATGCTTCACCCGAAACAAATCTCATAATCGTGAGTAGGTCAGTCCGGTCTGGCCCTGGTATTTGCCGCCGCGGTCTTCGTAGGAGGTGTCGCAGTCATCGTCGGATTCGAAGAAGAGAACCTGGCCGATGCCTTCGTTGACGTAGACGCGGAGGGGGAGGTCGGCGAGGTTGCCGAGTTCGATGACGAGGCGGCCCGTCCAGCCGGCTTCGAGGGGCGTGGTGTTGACCATCAGGCCGGCGCGCGCGTAGGTGCTCTTGCCCATGCAGATGGCCGTCACGTTGCGCGGCATGCGGAAGGTCTCGACCGTGACGCCGAGGGCGTAGGAGTGCGGCGGCATCAGGTAGTAGAGCGAGCCGTCTTCGGCCGTGCGTAAAGGAGGTTCGACCAGCGAGCTTTCGTCGAAGCGCTTGGGGTCAATCTCGCGGCCGTGAATCGGCGAGAAGACGCGGAAGCCGTCGTCGGCCAGAAGCATGTCGTAACCGTAAGAAGATGCCCCGGCCGAGATGATGCGGCGGCCTTCGACTTCGCGGATTAGTTGGGCGTTGAAAGGTTGGATGAGTCCAGCCTCCTCGGCCATGCGGCGAATCCAGCGGTCTGATTTAATCATCGGTAGAAGTATGCCTGTTGATTCGGATAAGAGAGCGCCGCCAGAATAATAAGAATAGTGACGAGTGACAAGTGACGAGCAAGAGATAAGTTTCAGGTTTCAAGTTAAATGCTTAGAACCTGAAACCTGAAACCCTGTTATTTTTCACTCGTCACTGCTTTTCCGATTCTCAGCGTGCCGTCGGTGACGCGGAAGGAGAGGAAGGCACCGCCGGCTCCCGCGCGTGCGCGGATGGAGCGTGGGGTGAAGGTCGTGCGCTCCTGCGGGACGAGTTCGGCGTAGGTGTTCTCGATCTGGCCCGTGCGGAGCACGTCGGCGCTGACCTCCGCGTTGAAGCCCGCGGGAAGTTCGACCGAGAGATTGCCGAGGGCCAATTCGACCTGCGCGCCCGCGCCGCGCCAACTGCGCGCCGCCACGTTGACCTTGACGGAGCCGGCCCCGATGGTGGCCTTTACCACGCCGCCCGTGAGCGTGAGCGTCGCGTCCGATTCCAGCGCCTTGAGGCTGATGGAGCCTTCCACCCCCGCAAGAGTGATGGGGCCGCGCCCGGCGTCCACCTCCAGGTCGCAGACCGCTGGGACGCGTATGTGGTAATCAATTTTCCAGGGCAGGCCGAGCAGCTGCTTCGGGAATTTCTTCGCCACGCGCTTCATGTAGGACTTGTCGTGCATGCCCGTGGTGAGGATGCGCAGGTGGTTGATGTCTTCGTCAATCGTGAAAGTGTTGACCGTAGCCAGGAGCGCAAGCTCTTCTTCCGTGTTCGCGTAAAGCTCAAGATCAGCAGTGATCTCAACTTCGGATTTGGGCCAGGCTTCGATGGTGATGGAGCCGGCGGGCGCGCCGACGAGCGTCAGGGTGCTGCCGTAGTTGAAGCGCCGCACCTCGTGGCGGCTGGTCGCGCGTTTGAGCGCAGGCGTGGCGGCGGTTGGCGCGTTCTGCTGCCCGCGCTGCTGTGCCGGGACGCTCACGAGCGGGAAGACGAGCGCGAGCGCGCCGAAGAGGAGGAGCAGAGTGAAGGCGCGCGCGTTGTAGGATGGTTTGAAGTTGTGCATCGAAGGGCTCTCAAAAAGAGAAATGCGGACGGCCCCGACGATAAAGGAAATCGCGGGCGGCGTCCGCATACGTCAACGGAGGGCGTCCCAGCCCTTTCGAAACTTCAGCGCGCGATGAAAGAGATTCTCCCGCGCTGATTGAAGACCGTGAGCGTCGCGCGCGGGCCGTCGCCGACGTTACCGTAAACTTTGCGCCCGCCGCCGACGTTCGAGAGCCCGCGGCTGTCGAACGTGTTGAGATCAATTGACTGCGGTTGGCCGCTCGCGACCAGGCTGAAAGAAGAGTTGCGCGGGATGCTGATGTTGATGTCGCCCGAGAGCGACTTGAAGGTGTAGGAGCCGCCGGCCAGGAGTTCGCCGTCGAAGAGCATGTGGCCGACGCCGTTCTCGGCGATCACTTCGGAGGCGCGGATGCCCGTCAGGTCTATGTCGCCGCTCGTCGAGACGCGCGCGCGCACCATCCCGCCGCGCACGTTGTTGATGCTGATGTTGCCGCGCTTGGTCTCTATGTCCACAGTCGAGTTAACGGGAACCTTG
>DATFCB010000150.1:0-9120 GCA_035253525.1 Pyrinomonadaceae bacterium
GCGTCTACATCTGCTACGACCGCCACTTCCCCGAGGGCGCGCGCATCCTCGGCCTCAACGGGGCCGAGATCGTCTTCAACCCGTCGGCCACGGTCGCCGGGCTCTCCGAATATCTTTGGAAGTTGGAGCAGCCGGCGCACGCCGTCGCCAACGGCTACTTCGTCGGCGCGATCAACCGCGTCGGCCACGAGCAGCCGTGGGACATCGGCGAGTTTTACGGCCAGAGCTATTTCTGCGACCCGCGCGGCCAGTTCATCGCACAGGCTCCGCGCGACGAAGACGCGCTGGTCGTCGCTGACCTGGACCTCGACATGATTCGCCAGGTCCGCAACACCTGGCAGTTCTTCCGCGACCGCAGGCCGGAAAGCTACGAACCTTTAGTCACCGAATAATTGCTACAATCTTGAAAGGATTGAGTTATGGACCTCTCAATCACCGTCAACGGCATCAAGTTCCCTAATCCGTTCCTGCTGGGCTCAGGCCCGCCGGGGACGAACGCGCGCGTGATCGCGAAGTCTTTCGACGCCGGGTGGGGCGGCGTGGTCGCGAAGACCGTCAGCCTGGAGAGCGCGAAGGTCGTCAACGTCGTCCCGCGTTACGGGCGGTTGCGCTCGCGCGAGACAGGCGAGATCATCGGCTTCGAGAACATCGAATTAATCTCCGACCGGCCCATTGATGTCTGGCTTCAGGAGTTTCGCGAGATCAAGAAGGAATACCCGGAGCACGTCCTCATCGCCTCGATCATGGAGGAGTATGAGAAATCTCGCTGGCAGGAGTTGACGAGGCTGGTGCAGGAGACGGGCGTGGACGCGCTCGAACTGAACTTCTCGTGCCCGCACGGGATGACCGAGCGCAGGATGGGTTCCGAGATGGGCGAGCACCCGGACCTGACCGAGGAGGTCACGCGCTGGGTGACGGAGGTCGCGACGATTCCCGTCTGGGCCAAGATGACGCCGAACATCACCAACATCAAGGAGCCCAGCCTGGCCGCCGTGCGCGGCGGGGCCGACGGCGTCTCGGCCATCAACACGATTCTCTCCGTCATCGGCGTTGACCTCGAAACCCTGCGCCCCATGCCGACCGTCGAGGGCTACACTGTGCCCGGCGGCTACTCGTCGCAGGCCGTGCGCCCGATTGCGCTCCGCATGGTGAGCCAGTTGGCGCAGGCGCTTCCCGAAGGCGTTTCCATCAGCGGCATAGGGGGCATCGAGAATTCGCGCGACGCGCTGGAGTTCATGCTCCTCGGGGCCTCGACCGTACAGCTCTGCACGGGCGTGATGCTGCACGGCGTAAAAATCATTGACGAACTGAAGGAGGGTCTGGCAAAATTCATGGCCGCTAAACAGTTCGAGACCGTCCAGGAGATCGTCGGCAAAAGCATTCCGTACTTCTCCACCCACATGAACCTCGTCGAGCGGATGAGACAGGCCAAGCGCCACAAGGCGGGTGAATCCAGCCGCGACAACGACTGGGCGGAAAAGAGCATTACTGAAAAGACCGCCGAACTGACATCCAACTAAGCAAGCACTGCTAAGACTGCGCCCGCACGCAAATTTATACTGACAATTCGGGGCTTCCGCTTTGGGGCGGAAGCCTCAGGTCAAATCCAATTTCATAAGGTGACGTACCGGCCCTCATCAACCGGCGCGGACGTTTCGTCGTCGCGCTTAATAATCGCTAGGAGGTATTGCCCCCAAATGAATAACTTGTCCCGCCTCGCACTCTCCACACTCGCCAGCGTGATTCTGGCCGGATTGTCTTTCATCTTTCCGTACACGCTGATGATCTACTTTTTCGCGCCGGGCTTCTGGCTCGGCGATTCGCTTCCTAACTCCCTCGTCAATGCGCTCGGCGGCTACCTGTTCCCGATCTTCGCCTCGGCCGTCGTCTGGACGCTTCTAATCTTCAGCCTCTGGCTGCTGACACACAACAGCCTGACGAGCCTCCGAGACAAGTACTAAACAACAACTCAACCCTTAGCGTCTTTGCGGCTTTACGTGAAAGATTTAGTTTTCTCACGCAAAGTCGCAAAGACGCTAAGAAGAAAAGGGGCCGGCGCGCGTAACACGCCGGCCCCTGTTATTGCCTAATCGGTCAAGACTCGGAGTCTTGAGGGGTTTAATTCCAGCCCGCTGCGCAACTCTGTATCGCACCCTTCTGCGCGCCGGTGATGAACCCTGCCTTCTTCAGATCGTTCAGCAAATGCGCGACGGCGCTGACGTATTGGCCGTGATTTCTCGCAGTGTTGTGAAGCTGCTCAATCAGGTCAGTGAGCGTGCATCCGTTGGCAAAGATGAAGTTCGGCGCTCCCGAGTTACAGCCGTTGATGACGACGGTCGGGGCTAGATTGGAGGTGTCGTCGCAGTCGTCATCTGTGGCGACGCCGTCGAGGTCCGCGTCCGGGAACCAGCCCACGTCCCTCATCAACTCAAGCGTCAGGTCGTCAGGCGCTTTGAGGTTGTGCGTCAGGTCGGGGTTGATTGCCGGCTCCATCAAAAGGTTCTTGAAGGCGATGCTGTCGTAGTGTGAGCCGGACGAGCCGCCCACCACTGGGTTCGGCATGAAGAGGCGCACCCTGCCGACGGCGTCAGCGCCGGCGCGGATGGCCGGGTTGTTGCCGATGGACCCTGTGGCACCGGGGTTAGCCACAATCGCGAGGCCGTCGGCGCGGTTGATGCTCACCGTCGGGATAAGGACGAACGCATCATTAATACCGTCGCCCGCCATTCCCGGAGGGGCCGCGCCCGCGTTAGCCAACTGGTTGTAGATTATCGCCCCGGCTGCCCCGGCCTGCGTCGCCATTCTGCCCTTGACAGCGAAACCGCAGCCGCCGCGTTCGATCAGCGCGATCTTGCCGGCGACCGCCGCGGCGTTGGTAAACGGCGAGCAGCCGTCGGTGGTCGTAAAGGCTGCTGCCGCGCCGTCCTCGTCAACGTCAACCGCCGGCACGATGGTGCCCGTGACGGGCGAGGCCAGGGAGCTGATGGGTGGGCCGAAGGCGGCCGTTCCAAACTGCTTGATCCCGGCGATTGGGGCCGGCGTCAGCACCCTCACCTCGGGGCTGCCCAGGACGAGGACGCTCGGCGCATTAGCCGTCACGGTCGAGCCGTTCCAGACGACGTTGCCCCAATTAATGGCAGAGGCTTGGCGCTGGGCGTCGGTCATCTGGTCCCAGGTCAGGCCGGTGGTGTTGTCGAGCGTGTGGCGCGCGAAGATGTCCGTCTGCCCGCCCGCATTCGTGCCGGTCGCTTCGTTGACGGCGTTGGCAAAGTTCAGGCCGTGCCCGAACTCGTGCAGGAGCACGGCGACGAGGTCGTTGAGCGGGCCGTGGTTGTTGTCGAGGCCCAGGTAAAAGTTGAAGTTGCTGCTGAACTGGGCGTTGATGTCTGCGAAGCCCGGATTCAACTCGGCACCTGCCCGCTTGTCCGCGAGCGAGGAGAAGTACCAGGTGTTCGGGAACTCCGGCCCAGGATAGAGGCCGACGCTGCCGAAGTCCGAGAAGATGAAGGTTGCGCCCGCGCTGCCGAGCACGTTCGGGGCCAGCGGGTTAAATGCCGCCTGGATGACGATGGTGATGGGGCTGTCGAGGGTCGCGCCCCAGATGGCGGCCGCGTGGTTGAAGGCGTTCAGGCGTTGTTGGCCGAGCGTCGTGCCGGGGTTGCCGCCGACAGGGGCCGCGGGCGTCGGGTCGTTGAACCCCTCGCCGGGTCCGTCAAGGTTAATGATGATGATGTTGGCCCCCGCGAAAGCGGTGCTGGAGCAGGCGAGAACCAACGTCGCGGCGAAAAGCATGAGTGTGCGCTTTGCGTTTAGAATATTTTTTCGCATGTCGGTTCTCCTTTACTGTGCTTCGAGGCCGAGGAAATCGGTGGCTTCAGTCATGGTCGTCACGCAACGAACTTCTGTCGTGCCGTCGGCCCTGGCACGGCCCAACACGACTCCGCTGAAACGGCCTTCGAGGTTCATGGACTTCATGCCGTTCGGGGCTTGCTTGACGGTCAGCCCTTCGGTCGAGCGGTTCGTCAACACGCTCAACTGGCTCACCAGCGCGTCCGTCTCTTCGGCCGTCGGTTTACGCAGGCTCTTGGTCGCCTTGTCGAAGATGATCTCCTTTGTCGCGACATACTTTTTCTGCTTGCCGGATTGCGAGAAGACTATGCCGACGCCGAGAGCCATCACGGCGAGTGCCACCAGGGCAATCAGCTTGGACGGGCTCCAACGCTTCATTCCGTGCCTCTTGACCTGGCCGGGGGTTCGCAAATTCTTATTCATTCTCATCTCCTTTGGGGTTTGGACTTCACGAGGTAATGAGTCGGGTTCACGTGAAAGAGGCTTTCGCCTGCGGACAGGTCGGCGCTTGCAGGAGCCGCCTGCCTCCGGCGAAGTCTCCGAAGTTTACGAGTTGAGATGGTCCGTAATCTGTCCAGACTGCGGTGCCTTTATTGCGAGGGAAAGCCGAGTGATGAGCTTATGTTTGCGTTATCGAACGAGAACCCTATGGCGCGTATGAACGATTAAACCGCTGGTTCTTCATTGACCGCGACGCGAGACGAGAGGAGTTTCGTGCTCCGGGTTGGTGAACGCCCGCCCGCTACTTGCAGAGGTCGCACGGGTGTCCGCTATGCGAGGTCGGAACTAGCTGTGATTGGTCCGCACGTTTTATTGCCAGAATCCTCTTCAGACTGTGGCAATGCAAGTCAAGGGTTATGACAGACCGCTTGAATTGTTTGTAGGCTTTTTACCTGCGGCTGTAGAGCTTCGGTGAAACGCCAATACCTTTTGAAGAGGGGCGAAGCTTAGTCTAAACAAGCGGGGGTGTCAATAAAATCTGGAAGGAATCCGATTTCTCGGATACGACCCTTTCCCTCACCTGCGCCGCCGCCCGGAGAGTTCTGACATCAGGCGCGGCACTTCACACGCCAACTCGCGTGCGAGGTATCCGAGAGGCCCGACGCGCTGTGCCAATTTGTCGCCCGCGCGCGCGTGCAGGTAGACGCCCCAGGCGACCGCCTGCAAAGGCCCGGCACCGCGCGCCGCGAGGCCCGCGACTAATCCCGCGAGCACGTCGCCCGAGCCTGAAGTCGCCAGGCCGACGTTGCCCGCGCGGTTGACGTAAATCTTAGAGTCGCCGGGCGAGGCGATTGAGGTCTCCCGGCCTTTGAGGGCGACGATCGCGCGAAAATCTTTCGCCGCGCGCCGAGCACGCGCGGGCGGGTCGCGTTTGACCGAGTAGAGGCTCTCGCCCAAAAGCTCGGCCATCTCGTCGGCGTTCGGCGTCAGCACGATTCGGGAATCGAGAGCGCGCGCGTTTGGTTTTGATTCCTTCAGACACGCGAGCGCGGCCGCGTCCAGTATCAACGTCGCGCCCTCGATTCGCGGCAGCACCTTCTTCATCAAACGCACGGCCGCGCGCTCGTCAATCATTCCAGGCCCGACGAGGACACACTGCACGCCGCCCAGCAATTCTATGATTTTCCCCGCAGCCCTTTCGGAGATGACGCCCGCGCGTGTTTCAGGCAGGCTGAAGACTCGCGCCTCGGGCACGGCGGCGGCCACGACGAGAGCGATGCTGCGCGGAACGGCGACCCGAAGTTTGCCGGCCCCGGCGCGCAGCGCGGCCTCTGCTGCCAACACTATCGCGCCCGGCGTCTCCCTTTCGCCGCCGACGACCAGCACGCGCCCGCGCTCCTCTTTGTCGCCGCCCTCGTCCGGCTGCGGCAAAGCCCAGCGGCGAAGGAGCGCAGGCGTGATGACGACAGGCAAGCTCGCGGAAGCGCGTGCGCCGCTTCTAAGCCTGCTCGTCCCCCTTTTATCTCTTCCCTTGTTAGCCAAGCTCGCAATTTTATGTTTCAGGTTGCAGGTTTCAAGTTAATTAAAACCTGAAACCTGTATTTCACTCGAACGTCGCCACGACCGGCGTGTGATCGGAGGGCCGCTCCCAGGTGCGCGGCTCTTTGTCTATCCAGGTCTCTTTCGAGCGGCGGGCCAGCGGCTCCGAGACCCAGACGTGGTCTATGCGCAGTCCGGCGTTGCGGCGGAACGCGCCCTGGCGATAGTCCCACCAGGAGTAATGCCCTTCCTCTTCCGTGTGCAGGCGGAAGGCGTCTGTGAATCCCCACTCGCGGATTTTTTCCAGCGCGGCGCGCTCAAGGCGGCTGAACAGCACGTGCCCCTCCCAAGCCGCAGGGTCGTGCACGTCTCGTTCTTCGGGCGCGACGTTGAAGTCGCCGCAGAGCAGAACGCGCTCGCTCTGTTCGTAATGCTCGTCGAAGAAGCGGCGCAGGCGCTGCATCCATTCGAGCTTGAAGCGATACTTGTCCGAGCCGACGAACTGCCCGTTCGGGACGTAGACGTTGACGACGCGCACGCCCCCGACTGTGCCGGCTATCAGGCGCGCGTGCGCCCCCTCCTCGTCGTCCGGGAAGCCGCGCCGCACGTCAACGCACTCCTCGCGCGAGATTATCGCCACGCCGTTGTAAGTCCGCTGGCCGTAGACCGCAGAGTGGTAGCCCAACTCCGTGAACGCTTCAGCCGGGAACTTCTCGTCCAGGCATTTCAACTCCTGCAAGCAGAGCACGTCCGGCCGCTCCGTCTCAAGCCACTTCGTCACCAAGGGCAGCCGCGCGGTTACCGAATTAACGTTCCAGGTAGCGAGTTTCATTTTTTCGGGTTTCGGGTTTCAGGTTTCAAGTTTCAGGTTCTTCGGTTTAACTTGAAACCTGAAACCTGAAACTTTTTTTAGAGTGAAGCGATTATTCCGGCGATTAAAGCCCCGCGCCGCGTGACGGCACTGGCCTCGATGTGCTCGTGCGTGGCGTGCGCGCCGTCGCCGTCAACGCCCAGGCCGTCAAGGACTGGCACGCCGAGCGCGGCAGCGAAGTTTCCGTCCGAAGCCCCGCCGACCGAAGCCTCGCCCAACTCGAAATCGAGGCGGGCCGCCACCTCGCGCGCGAGCATGAAGAGGGCCGCGACCTCTGCGGTCCTTTCGAGCGGCGGGCGATTGACGCCGCCTTCGACAGTGAGCCGCACGCGCTCGTCAAAGGCGCGCGCGTTGAGTATCGCCTCTTCGAGCCGCCGCGCGTCTTCGGCCGTCGCGAAGCGCATGTCAATCTCCGCACGCGCCTCGGCCGCGACGACGTTCGAGCGCGTCCCGCCCTGAAACACGCCGACGTTGACGCTGACGCCGCGCGCCGCGTCGTTCAGCGAGTGCAGGCGCTCGGTCTGCCGCGCCAATTCCAGAATCGCGCTCGCGCCCTTCTCAGGCTCAAGGCCCGCGTGCGCGGCAATCCCGTGCGCGGACATCGTGAACATCCCAGTCCCCTTGCGCGCCGTCTTGACGCGCCCGCCGCTCGCCGAAGGCTCAAGCACGAGGACTGTCTCGGCCTTGCCCGCCTCCTCTTCCACCAGCGGGCGGCCCGTCAGACTGCCCACCTCTTCGTCGCAAGTCAGCAGGAGCACGACGGGCACGCGGGGCGCGAGGTCAAGCGCCGCGCAGGCGCGAAGCGCTTCGAGCGCGAGCGCGCAGTTAGCCTTCATGTCGAAAATTCCTGGCCCATAAATGCGTCCTCCCTCCTCGCGCCACGGCCGCTCATTGATCGTGCCGCGAGCGTGGACAGTGTCCGTGTGACCGACAAGCAAGATCGTCTTTGTCTCATCACCCGCATCGCCGAAGGCGCGCACGCGCAGATGCTCGCCGTACTCTGGACTCTCTATACGCTCGACAGACGTGACGCCTTCGAGGCCGCGAGCCGCCTCCGCCAGCAACCCGACGACCGCGCGGCTCCCTTCCACGTCGCCCGACGGGGACTCGGCTTCAACCAGCGCGCGCACGAGCGCCAACGTCTCGCCGCGCCTGGATTCCAGCAACGCCAGCACGTTGCCCGCCATTGATTTCGTAAACTCACGCGCCATGACTTTAAATTTTAGATTGTCGATTTGCGACTGTTGAGCGGAATAAGGATTGAGAAAATTTCAAATTTCAGATTTGAGATCACTTCATCTGCTCCCTCCTGACCGTCAGCTTCTCGATTAGCTCACGCTTGATCTCGAACCCCAGCCCCGACGCGTCGGGCGCGATGATGGTGCCCTGCGGCGTGACGGTGACGGGCGGCTCTATGATGTCTTCGGCCCAGTAGCGCGCGCTTGCGGACACGTCGCCCGGAAGCGTGAAGCCTGGGAGCGTCGCGAGCGCGATGTTGTGCGCGCGCCCTATGCCGGATTCGAGCATGCCGCCGCACCAGACGGGGACACTCTTCGCGCGACACACGCGCTCGACTCGACGCGCCTCCGCGTGGCCGCCGACGCGCCCGAGCTTGACGTTAACGATCCGGCACGCGCCGAGGTCAATCGCATGCCGCGCGTCCTCAGGCGTGCGGATTGACTCGTCCAGGCAGACGGGAGTCCGCAATTGCTTCTGCAACTCCGCGTGGTCGAGCATGTCGTCGTAAGCGAGCGGCTGCTCGATCATCATCAAATCGAATTCGTCCATCGCGCGCAAGGCGGACGCGTCTCCCAGGCCGTAAGCCGAATTCGCGTCCGCCATCAACTGAATGTCCGGGAAACGCGCGCGCACTTTTCCCAGGACGTTCACGTCCCAGCCCGGTTTAATCTTAATCTTGATGCGCTGATAACCCGCGTCCAACTCCCGCCCGATCTTTTCCAAAAGCGCCTCGACAGTGTCCTGAATCCCTATGGAGACGCCGCACGGAATCTCGCGGCGCACGCCGCCCAGATGTCGCCACAAGGGGATGCCCGCGCGTTTCGCCTCCAGGTCCCAGCAGGCCGTCTCAATCGCGCCCTTCGCCATGCGGTTGCCGCGCACGGCCTTCATCAAGGGGAAGATGTCGGCGGCGGATTCGACCTCACGGCGCAAGACCATTGGCCCAAGATAATCTTTGAGCGCGGCCCAGGCCGTCTCCGTCCACTCCTCGCAGTAGAAAGGCCCCTCGCCCGCCGTGCACTCGCCCCAGCCCTCAGCGCCGTCTGCTTCGAGGACGCGCACGAGCACGATGCGCCGCTCGGTGGTGCGCCCGAAGCTCGTCTCGAAAAAGTGCACGAGCGGCAGACGAATCTCGCGCAACTCGACCCGGTTGATAATCACCATGTTGACTCCCGATGACC
>DATFCB010000151.1:0-2531 GCA_035253525.1 Pyrinomonadaceae bacterium
CCGACGCCTTTTACCTCTTCGACTCCGAGAAACATTTGACCCGGACGAACCGCGCGGGCGAGTTGCTGGAAAACGCGTCGAATCTAGTGGGCCGCCGCTGCTGCGAGATGTTCTGGCGTGTGGAGGGGGCCGCAGAGTGTCTGGTCGAACGCGCCGCAGCCTGCGGCGAAAAGGTCGAGGTGGAAGTGCTGGCCGGCCCCGGCGGCGACCTCCCGACGCTCGTGACGGTCGTCCCCCTTCGCGACGCGCTTCACGGCTTGATTGGCGGAACAATGGTCATCGCGCGCGACATCTCGGAATTGCGCCGCGCGGAGGCCGAAGTCTTCGAGCACAAGTCTTTCATGTCGAGCCTCGCGGATTTGATTCCCGACGAAATTTATACGCTGGACACGGCCGCGCGCATCACCTGGATGAACGAGCGCGCGGAGGCTGCCAATGATTTGAACAGGACAGCGCTTCTGGGTCGGCCGTTCAATGAAGTGGTCGCGGACGAGTCGAAGGAGGCAGCCGCCGCGAGCGTGCGCGCCACGCTCGCAGGCGAAGAGACCAAGGGCGAGATTCAGGCCGTGCGCGCTGACGGCACGGTGCGTTTCGTGGAGGCGCACACGTCGCCGCGCTGGAAGGACGGCGCGGTCGCGGGAGCCTTCGTCTTCCTGCGCGACGTGACGGAGCGGCGGCGCGCCGGCGACCGCATGGCGCAGTCAGACAAGCTGCGCGCCGTGGGCGAGTTGGCGGCGGGCGTGGCCCACAACCTGAACAACTCATTGACGGTCATACAGGGGCGCGCACAATTACTGCAACGTCGCGCCGCCGACGAGGCCACGTCGAAGAGCTTGGAGACCATCATCCAGGCGGTCGCCGACGGCGCGCAGACCTTGCGTCGTATCCTGGACTTCGCGCGCCGCGAGCAGTCGAAAGAGTTCGCGCCGCTGGACCTGACGGAGCTGGTCATGACGAGCGTCGAGATCGCCAAGCCGAAGTGGCAGCGCAAGTCCGGCCCGGGGCCGGGCTGCGTCAACGTCCACGTCGAGACGCGCGGGCCTGTGCGCGTCCTGGGCGAGAAGGCCGAGCTGCGCGAGGTCGTGATGAATCTACTCTTCAACGCCGTGGACGCCATGCCCGACGGCGGCGACATAGAGGTCGGCACGCGCGCCGAACTCGACCATGCCTGCTTCTGGGTCGCGGACACTGGTGTCGGCATGTCGCCCGAAACGGTCGCGCGCATCTTCGAGCCTTTCTACACGACGAAGGGCGAGGGCGGGACGGGCCTCGGCCTCTCCGCCTCGCATGGCATCATCACACGCCACCACGGCCAGATCATGGTCGTCAGCGAACCCGGCCTCGGCACACGCTTCGAGATACGTCTGCCAGTACATGAAGTGATAAGTGATAAGTGATAAGTGATAAGTGATGAGTGAAAGAAAGAAGTTTTTACTTATCACTTATCACTCATCACTTATCACTGTTTTAAGATCACGCATGCGGCGGGCGCATCTGTACGGAAATGTACTTTCGTGTTCGTGGTGTTGATTCTGCGCGGCCGGGGTGGCTCCGCTTTCTCTTCAACAGTTTGCCGGTGCGAATAGTCAATCTGACGGCTTCGGGCCGGGCTGGCACATTGCTTGCCATTCGGTGAGAGTGCCAGCAACAGGGGGTGGGCCGCGGCAGTTTGATAGCGCGGCCCGCGCCTATTAACGGTCAGCAGTCATTTGAAGAGGGAGGAGTTTGATTATGGGTTTCCCGAACAAAGATGAGGTCGAAGGCAAATTCGATCAGGCGAAAGGCGCTGTCAAAGAGAACGTAGGGCGCGCGATTAATGATGAGGAGATGGAGGCCGAAGGCGCGGCCGACCGCGCCAGCGGAAACATTCAGGAAGGTTACGGCACGGCCAAGCGCAAAGTCGGCGAGGCCATAGAGGATGTCGGCAAAGCTGTCGGCAAATAGTTTCGTCGAAAAGCGTTGAAAGCGAAGAGGCCGCGAGGGAAACTGGCACAGTCTCCCTCGCGGCTTCTTTTACTCTTCCATACATATTACGCGGCCTGCTGCTCGGTGTTGTCTCCTTTTTCGGCCGCCTGTCTTTCCGCCAGTTGCGCGAACCGCTTGAGGTCTTCTTCCACCTGCGCGGCCGGGTCGCTCCCCATCAGGTGCGCGACGAGCGAGCCCAGGCGGCCTGCGGGTGGCTCGAAATTTAGAGAGAAGTGCATACGCGTCTTGCCGTCGCCCGCGTCCTCGAAGGTGACTTCGCCCTCCATCTGCACGTCACCCCTGACGGTCCGCCAGGCGAGCTTATGGTTCTCCTCAAACGTGGTCGTCTCCGCCTCCCACTCGACGTTCATCAGCGGAGCTTCCGCGATCCAACGCGTCATGCGCTCGCCCGACTTCCGCACCTCCTTAACACTCTTCATCCACTCCGGGAACCTCTCGAAATCGCTGTACAGCCCGAACACGACCCCGACCGGCGCGTTGACCTCAATTGTCTTCTCGGTTCTCTCCATCCTCGCCTCCGAGAAAAAGAAGTAATCAGTAAAAGC
>DATFCB010000152.1:0-14138 GCA_035253525.1 Pyrinomonadaceae bacterium
GAGCAAAACGGCTATCCTTGAAAGCCAAAACTTGATCCAACTGGAGAATGAAAAAGATGGCTCGTCTTGAGCTGAAACGCCGGATGAAGAATCTCTTGCTGTTCCTGCCGAACATGATCGCGCTCTGCGGGCGGCTGCTGATGGACGGGCGCGTGCCGTTTGCGGAGAAGGCGCTGTTCGCGGGGGCGGTCGTCTACGCCGTGATGCCGCTCGACTTCATCCCCGACCTGATCCCGTTCGTCGGGCAGATTGACGACGCTTACTTGATCTCGCTGACGCTCCTCAGACTGATAGGTCGGACCAACGCCGACGTGGTGCGCGAGCACTGGCGCGGCGGCGGCGACGTGGTGCAGTTGGCCGAAGCGGTCGCCGGACTCGCCCCGCGCCTCCTACCGAAGCGCGTGCGGCGCGCGCTCTCGGCCAGGGTCGAGACGGTGCCGGGGGGGCTGGAGGGCGTCGTCAAGGCCGCGCGCCAGCGCGATGCGGTCGTCCGCGAGTTGCCGGAAGAAGAAGAGGCCGAACACGCGGTCGCGCGCTAGATCGAAGGGGCAGCCGCATGGCAATCATTGCCGTCCGTGTTATAAAGACTGAGCGAGGGGGAGCGTAAGGTTTGTGAGCGTGGTAGAGATTGAAAAACCAGAGGCGAGCGATTACGAACTGGCACAAAGCAGCGCGGCCGGCGACCTCGCCGCGTTCGAGGAGTTGTACCGCCGCCACTTCCGGCGCGTCTACGCCATCGCCCTGCGCATGACGGCCAATCAGCAAGAGGCTGAGGATTTGGCACAGGAGACTTTCATCCAGCTCTTCAAAAAGATAGGCAGCTTTCGCGGCGACTCGGCCTTCACCACCTGGCTCCACCGCATGACGGTCAATCAGGTCTTGATGCACTTTCGCCGCCGCAAGAGCCGCCCAGAGTACACCACCGAAGAGGGCGAGACCCCCGTCCAGATAGTCCAGGGGACCGAGAACCAGAGCCGCATGCCGGTCGTTGACCGCATCGTCCTGGAAGACGCTATCGCCAAGCTCCCGCAGGGCTACCGCTCGGTCTTCGTCCTGCACGACGTGGAGGGCTACGAGCACAACGAGGTCGCGGAGATGCTGGGCATCTCGGAGGGCACGTCTAAATCGCAGTTGCACAAGGCGCGGCTCAAACTAAGAAGTCTCATCAGGCAACAGGCCGAGGCCAAATAGCACCAAAGGGAGTTCTCATTTTCCTGCCGGGGGAATTTCATGATGGATTGTACGGAAAGCCTAAACTTACTGAGCGACTTGCACGACCACCTCCTGGACGACCCCGTTGAGTCGCAGGTCAAATCGCACCTCGACTGCTGCCCGCCCTGCTCGAACGTCTTCAGCGAGTTGAGCGAGATCGTCAACGTGTCGGTCAGGCTCAACCAGAACCCGGACATTAATTTCCCCGACGAGGACGACATCTGGCGGCGGATGAGGCTCGCCGATCCGAAAATTCACTAGCACGCCATCTGTGGTAAAGTGTCTGCCAAACGAGGACTGACTGCGAAGAGAGTTTTACCAAACTTGAGAAGCGGAAAGGGGAGCCGTATGGCTGAGAAACGTAAACGGGCGGGGAGCGCGACGCGCGTCGCCAATGAAGCGATTGACCAGGCGACGGGGTTGACCGGGGAGGTCATCAACCAGGCGACGGGCGTGGCCGGGAGCATGATTGACGTGGCCTCCAACATGGCCGGAGAAGTCAGTTCGGCCGCCGCAGGCATAATGAGGCCGGGCGGACGGCGCGGGTCTGGGAGCGTGAGCGGGGCCGTCAACCGCGTCGCTTCGACCGCCGCGAGGGAGAACAAGAAGCTGGTCAAGAAAGAGGCCAAGGCCGCGCGGAAGGTGACGAGCCGTGCGGCGGGCGCGGCCAGGCGGGCGACGCAAACGGTCGCGAGCGGGGCCAGAAAAGCATCCGGCGCGAAAAAGGGAGCTGCCAAAAAAGGCGCGGCGAAAAAGAGCGCCGCTAAAAAGAGCGGGAAGAAAGGCGGCAGACGGTAGGGCTTTTTAGTCCGGCTGCAAAGTTTCGGTCTTCTGTGTCCCGCAGGGACAGTTGAAAATAGCCCAGCACTTCAGTGCTGGGCGACGAGTCGAAAACCAATCGAGTCCCGTAGGGACGGCTGAAGCAAGATAGGTTTCAGCCGTCCCTACGGGACTCAGACTTTTTTGCCATCTTGTTCCCAGCACTGAAGTGCTGGGCTATTTTCACGTCGTCCCTGACGGGACTCCTCACATCATCGGGAGCCTCTCACGCCTTCGGAAATATCCTTAAACTCGGTTCACTTGCGTACAGACAGCCCGCCGCCCGAAGGTGTACTGTAGGCCGCAGTTCACAGGACAAGCAGGGTGACCGGCGCGATCATCCTTCAGAGTGAACACGAAGCTTGCTCTCGCCGGTCTTACACTTCCCCCAAATTTTAACCGACACGACAGCCGCTCAAATCAGTTCCGGCTGTCAACGACTGCTTGCCCGCAATTGTCTGACAACCCTCAAGCGGGATTCGACAAATGAATACTTCGACTCACACCAAACATGCCAAACTCCCCTTCGGGCTGTTGGAACTAGACGCGGCCGGCGAGGTGATTCGCTACAGCCCCGCTTCCGAGCAGCGCTCGGACGTGCAGGCCAAGGACGTTCTCGGCCGCCAGTTTTTCAACGACTTGGTGAGGGACAAGAAGGTCAAAGACTTTGAGGCGCGCTTTCAGCTCTTCATGAGGCAGGGGCAGACCGTGGACAGGTTCAGCGCCAGCTTCCCCTCGGAAGCGGGCGAGATCAAAGTGCAATTCCTGCTGGCCCGCCTCGACAATAAGGCGCACAAAGGCGGCGAGCACCTGGCGCTCGTACGCATCATGCCCGCCGCCTGAGCCATCTCCGAATCAGTAGCGTTGGGCCGCGTGAGCGCGCCCGGCTTTAACCTGTACGTTCGCCTCACCTCCGTACCGTTACGTACAGACCCCGGTCTTCCGGCTCTGCTACATTTCGCGCGCTTCCCCCTGACAATCGCAATCAAGTGAGTCTCTAACTTGCCGCCGCTTGTCGCGCCTTTCCGCGTCAAGCAACCGTGACGAGGCCGAGACGATTTCGGAATGTTAATTCAGTAGTTATGAAGGGACATAGGAGGGAAAGCGATGAACACACGGATAATCAAGATTGCACATCTGGCCGCGGTCGTAATCATCCTGCTGGTGACGGCGGTGATGATGTTCGCGGCCGAGGGAGCGAGTTCAGACGGGCAGAATTCTAATCAAAGCGGCGGCGGCCAGGCGGGCGCGAGCGGGGCAGTCAGCAACGCGGATCGGAAATTCGCCATGACGGCGGCGATGGACGGGATGACGGAGGTCGAGTTGGGGCGGCTGGCCGCCGAGCGCGGTTCGAGCGACGCCGTCAAACAGTTCGGGCAGCGGATGGTGGACGACCACTCGAAGGCTAACGACGAACTCAAGCAGTGGGCGGCGACGGCCGGCGTCACGCTCCCGACCGCGCTCGACGCCAAGCACCAGGCCATGGTCGCAAAGATGTCCAGCCTCTCGGGCGCGGCCTTCGACAGGACGTACGCGAAAGATATGGTCAAAGACCACACCAAAGCCGTACAACTCTTCCAGCGCCAGGCCGACCGTGGCATGGACGCGGGCCTCAAGAGTTTCGCCTCGTCCAAGCTGCCGACGCTTCGAGAGCACCTGGAAATGGCGCGCTCCCTGAACGCCGGCGGCGGCGGGCACAACATGAACTCCAACACCTCCATGAGCGGCAACTCGAATAACGCGAACCGGCGTTGACGTTCAAACAGTCTTAGAGGCCGCTTCAAAAACTGAACTCAACCCTTTTGCGTCTTTGCGTGAGAATAATTTTTCACGCAAAGACGCAAAGTGTTGAATTGGTCTGTCAGGAAAAATCTTCCTTGCGGCTCGCCCTAATCGAAAACCTTCTTTAGAATTTCGCTTCTGAGGAGGGTCTTAGATGGGCGCGGAAATAATCATCTCGCTGCTGGGTTTCGGCGGCACACTGCTCCTGGTGACGGTGGGTCTGCTCAACTTCTCCGTCTTCCGCAAGCAACTGCGGCTGGCGCAGGAGCAGATCGAGACGGCCGTGACGCAACTCGAAATCTCGCGCGGGCAGCCCGTGATTCAGTTGATCCAGCGCGCCATCACGGAGACGACCGACCACGTCCGCGTGCTGGTCGAGAAGCCTTACCTGCGCCCCTATTTTTACGAAGACAAAGACTGGCGCGAGGGCGACAACGTCAGTCGTGACGAGGTCAACGCGATGGCCGAGCTACTGCTCACGAACTTCGCTTCGGCCCTGATGCACGCGGCCGCGTTCCCCCAATACCCCGTGCACGGCATTGACCGGATAATCATGTTCCACCTGCGCCACAGCCCCGCCCTGCGCCGCTTCCTGCTCGAAAGCTTCGACCGCTACCCGCTGACCGGCTTGACGCTCCTGATTCTCAAGAACGACGCCCGCCCGGAAGTCGAAGCGGACCTGCGACATCTCATCACTGCGGCCGGCGACGACGAGCGCGAGCGCCGTCGTCGCGAAGGCTTGCTACGCCTTTTCAAAACAAAGGAACACACCGCGGCGATTCAGTTCACGAAGTACACGATGGAGAGAGGGCACTGAGGAAATGATAAATGCGGAATGAGGAATGAGGAATGATGAATTAAAAGCTGCTGTCTTTCATACACCATTCGTCACTCCGCATTCCGCCTTAGCTTTTATGTCGCGGCGAAGTCTTCCAGATAGTCCTGAACGTTCCGGGGAAGGTCGTCGTACCTTCCGTCGTAGCCGATTCGGCGCACGTCGTTGCCCTCCTTCATCCTGACGAGGACGGCACCCGTCCGCAGGTTGATGGCGACGCCGGCCTGGTCCGTGTCGCAGGCGTGCGGCCGACAGACTTTGACCGCCAGGTAATTGCCGATCTGTTTGATGGGGGTTTCGACAGTGTATTCGCGCGTGAGCAAGTCGAAGCCTCTTTTGCCCAGCACTCTCGCTAAGGGCGTCTGCAACGCCGGGAGCCGAAAGAATTTTCTGGTGACACGGCCCCGCCTCTCCGTTGGATACTTGCCCGCCCAGCTTCTCAAACTGCCCAACCCTTGCGCCGTCGCCGTCGTCCCGCCCGCCAAGCCTAAGGCGATGAGCAGTACGAGCGCAGCCAGGCTTTTTCGTCTCATGAAAAAAGCTCCCTTCCTTTCAACCGTTAATCTACAAACGACGCAGACTATCTTTGATTCTCTCCGCGCTCCGCTCGCCGACGCCGTCAACCATCGCGAGGCCGCCGCCCGCGACGAATTTCCTGAGGTCGTCGAGCGAGCTGATCTTGAACTGCTGGTGCAAGGTCGCCGCCGTCTTCAGTCCGATGCCGCCGACCTTGAGCAAGTCGAGCGTGGTCTCGGGCGTTTCAAGAATCAGCTTCTCCCAGGCGTCGAACGTTCCCTTTCCCAGCAGCTCCACAATCTTGCCGCTGATGGCCTTGCCCACGCCCGGCAGCGTCTGCAAGCCCTTGACGCCTTCGTCGGCCTCGATTTGCTTGAGCGGCGTGGGCCAGGTCTCTATGACCTCGGCCGCGTTGCGGTAGGAGCGCACGCGGAACTGGTCGTCGCCGCGAATCTCCATCAGATTCGCCAGCCTCGCAAACCGCTCGGCAATCGCTTCATTATTCATCGGTGAACCCCGCCCAATTTTTAACCCCTGCGGAAAATTCGCGCAAGTATTCCGACGACGAAGCATTTTTCTTAGCGCCTTTGCGCCTTGGCGTGAAAAACCAACATCACTCACGCCAAGGCGCAAAGACGCAAAGTTTTTCTTGTGCCCGTATAAATTTTTCCCGCCCGGTGATCCTTATCCTCACAGAATCCGCGTTAGCAGGTGGAGAAAAAAACTCCAGGCGAAACAAATGACTCGGGGCCAGAGCGGGACCGGGCCAAATTTGAAGATGCGGAGTTAAGTAAAAGGAAGTGAAAGCCATGACAACCCGACCATTCAGACTCTTAATCATCACCCTATCGCTGATCCTTTTTACCGGCAGCGCGCTGGCACAAAATGAAAAGCCCGTCGAGAACCAGAGCACGCCGGAGACCCCGGCCGTGACCGCCTCGGCCGACGGCGCGGGCGTCCGCTTCGCGGCCTCGGGCCAAATCCTGCAAGTGCGCCTCGAAATCTACAGCGCGACCGGCGAGTTGGTCTTCGACTCCGGCCTGCGCTCGGGAAGCGTCATTGACTGGAAGGCGGCCGACGCCACCAAGCCCGTGACGGACGGCTCCTACCTGACGGTCGTGACGGTCAGAGATTTTAATAACAAGTTCGGCCAGCGGCTCGGCACGATGAACGTGCAGGCGGGCCAGTTGACGCTCGGCGTCGCGAGCAAGGCTGAGTTGAGCGCCGGGCAGTCGCAGACCCTGAGCGCACGCCGCAAGGCGCAGAAGATCGAAGCCGAAGGCAACGACGAATCCCTGACCGTCCTGCGTCATGGCAAAGAGCGCTCGACGGTCGTGGCGGGGCACGATGGCGAGAGCGGCCAACTCACCAGCACTTCGGGCGCGCTCACTCTTCGCACGGGCGACTTCTTCGCCGGCAAGGAAAAGGAACAGATGCGCGTCACGACCGACGGCCGCGTCGGCATAGGCACCACGAATCCGCAGGCGACGCTCGACGTGGCCGGCACAATTCAGGCGCGCGACGGCATACGCTTTGGCGACGGCAGCGTCCTGACGAGCGCGAACGCGCTCAAGGGAACGAACGGCGTCGGCGTCATCGCGGCCGCGCCCGCCGGCGGCATCGAGGCCAACATCTCCGGCTCGGGCACGACGGGCAAAATCGTCAAGTGGAATAACGGCCCGACGGGCGTGGCCGGCGACTCCGTCATGACCGAAGCGAACGACAAAGTAGGCATCGGGACGGCGTCGCCGAACAGCGAGTTGCACGTCATGGGCTCGGTTGAGCTGGGGAACGCCACCGGCGTCGGCGTCAACCCGACGATCACGAACCCGAGCCGCACGGCGGGCTTCGCTCAGGTCCAGTTCTACCCGGCCTCAGGCACGAACGTCGCGCAGTCTTTCGCGGTCATCCCGCGCGGGACGGGCCAGTCCAACAACCGCGCGCAGTTCAGCATTTTCAACACCGACTTCATCGCCAACGACTCGGCCTACGAGTTCCTGACCATGCGCGCTCGCGGCAACGACTTCGTCGTCGGCACGGGCAAAGTTGGCACAGGACAGATTCGCCCGATTATTTTCTCCTCGGGCCTGATGACGGACAACGTGACCAACAATAACCAGCTCGTTTTGGCGACGGACGGCAGCATCGGCATCGGCACGGCGGCCCCGACGCAGAGGCTGGAAGTCGCGGGCGGCGTCAAGCTCAGCGGGCCGAGCGGCGCTATCTTCTTCCCTGACGGGACGAGCATGACGAGCGCGGCTGTGGTCGCCGGGCAGATGACCGGCAACAGCATCGTCGGCGCGATCAACGGCCCGACGACGAACGCCCTGATTAACGACAACCGCCTCTCCCCGGCCCTGGCTCGCCTCGGCGGGCAGAACGCCTGGACGGGGCAGAACACCTTCGTCAACGGCCTCTCGGCCAACGGCGTGGCAATCGTCAACGTCGGCAACCCGGTCAGCGCGACCGATGCCGTCAACAAGGCTTACGCGGACGCGAACTTCGTCAAGTTCGTCCCCGGCGCGGAGCAGCTTTCCGTGGGCGACGCCAACGGCACGGCCCCGATGATTAACCTGCGCGGCGGCTCGACCTGCTGCTCTGGTCCGGGCGGCCACACGCCCGCCTGGTTCAAGGTCTTCCAGAACGGCAGCTTCGTCGCCACCGGCAACCTCGGCATCGGCGTCTCGCCCATGCAGGGCAAGGGCTACCGCACTTCTTGGGATTCGTACAAGGGCGCTTTCCGCTCCGGCTACGCCGACAACGAGTGGGACGATGCGAACGTCGGCTTCTTCTCGTGGGCTGGCGGCTCGAACTCGACCGCCATCGGCCTCTACGCGCTCGCCTTCGGCGACACCAACTCCGCCGAGAGCACTTCGTCCATCGTCTTCGGCAGCGGCAACCAGGTGAAGGGCGCGGCCGGGTTCTCGGCTGGCGCTGGCAACCGCGTCTGCGACACCTATGGCGTCGCGCTCGGCAACAACGCCAAGTCGGGCGGCCCGCTCATCAACGGCAAGTGCGACCCAGACACCTTTAACATCCGCGGCCTCGCCGCTGTCGCCATCGGCTACAACGTGACGGCCGACCAGGACCACACGACGGCGATGGGCAAATTCGCCTCGAACAACGGCTTCCAGGGCACGTTCATCTGGTCGGACGGCTCGGCCACGGCTTCAGCCGACACGTTCCGCAACACTGCGAACAACGAGTTTGCGGCGCGTGCGACGGGCGGCTTCCGCTTCCGCACGAACCTCGGCGGCACGACGGGCTGCAACCTGCCCGCGGGCTCCGGCGTCTTCAACTGCACGTCGAGCCGGACGACGAAAGAGAACTTCCTGATGGTCAACGGCAACGACGTGCTCGCCAGCCTGCGCGCGATTCCCGTGAGCACCTGGAACTACATCTCCGAGGGCAACAACGTCCGCCACATGGGACCGATGGCCGAGGACTTCTACCAGCAGTTCAAGCTCGGCACGGGCAACACCTCTATCGGCGTGCAGGATTTGGCGGGCGTCAGCATCGCGGCCGTCAAGGCGCTCGACGAGCGGACCCTTGAGCTTGAGAAGAAGACGGCCGAGGTCGAGAAACTTCGCACGGAAGTTGACGAGCTGCGCGCCATGAACGCGGCCTTCGCCGCCCGCCTGGCCGCCCTCGAACAGAACTCGAAGGCGCAACCCAAAGCGGAAGGCGGCCGCGACTAAGCCGGCAGCCAGACAACCGACCAAACGGCGGAACCGCCCGGAAGTCTCTGACGACTTCGGGCGGTCCTTCTTTTTGGTTATTCCACCTGAATCGGACGCGGGAAATTTTGTTGACGGCTCGGATGAATGGGCGTATATAGCTCGCGGTATTTGGCACTCTGGCGTCAGCAAGAGCTTCAAACGTCACCCAAAAAAGCTCCTGTTTCTCAGGCTCACTAACTAGGAGACCTCATGCAAGTATTCATCAGACTGCCAGGACACGTCCTTAACAGAATAACTTCATCAGCGACGATTTCCACCCCGAATCTCACAGCCAGTCCGTAACAGCGTAGCTCTGGAAAACGGCAGTAGGCAAAGCGGCTGGCCGAAATACTCAAGGCTCTCTCTCTCGTCGTAGCTCAGGCTTCGTAAAAATTATGAGCCCTCTGGCGAAAAAATTGGACTTCCTCGCCAGCGTCGCCATCATCGCGGTCGCCATCTTGATGAGCGTCGTCCTGATCAAAAATTATATTTTCAATAAAGGTAGTGCGAGTACGGACGCCGGCAATCAAATTAAGATCGGCAGGCCGGTTTCTCTGCCGGACGTGGATTGGGCAGAGCACGGGCACACACTGTTGCTCGCCATTTCGACCACCTGTCAGTTCTGTTCTGAAAGCGCACCTTTTTACCAGCGGCTCGCACAGGGACGGCGGGACTACCGCCTCATCGCCGTCTCGCCCCAAACAGTCAACGAAAGCCGAAAGTATTTAGACCGGCTCGGAGTGGCGGTGGATAAGGTCATGCAAGTGCCATTCGACTCTCTCGGAATCAGGGGGACGCCGACCCTGGCGCTGGTTGACAGTAGCGGTGTCGTCACCGAGGTCTGGGTCGGAAAATTGCCGGTCGGTGAAGAGGCCGACGTTATCAGCCGTCTCCAAAATGTGACTGCCAAAGCACGCTACTAGTGACACCAAGGAGAAACTCCATGCGTGAATCAAACAGACTGAAGCTGGGGCTGAAGTTTTTTGCTTTGACTCTCCTCGTGGCTGGGCTGCTTTTCTTTCTCGACGGCAAAACCCAAGCCCTCTTAGGAGCGAGACAGTCGGAGAATCCTGTCGTCACGGCCGAATTACAGCCGGACGCGCCACTACATATTTCGTCAATCGAAGTAAGTGTCAGCAGGCCGAACAGCGCGCAGCCCGATTTCGAGCAGGCCAAGGTGAGCGCGGTTATCACCAATATCAGCAGTAAGACCATCTGCGCCTTTGCCATCAGCCACGGCCCCGCCAGCGCCTCGAACAAGTCGGGCGTGATGTTCCTGAACATCATGTCGCTCAATCAGGTTTTGCAGCCGGGCCAGTCTAAGTCTTTCCATATCGTCTCCGTTCCATTAAATGCGATGGCCGACGGCCTGAGGCTCGCAGTGGATTATACGGAGTTCAGTGACGGGACAGCCTGGGGGCCTAACAAATTCGATATCGCCCAACAACTCTCGGGTCAGCGCGCTGGCGCGAGCGCGGCGAAAGCTCATTCCCGAAAGCTTTTGATGCAGGAAGGGCTGGTCAGCGTGCTTAATAATCTAGGCAGCGACAACGCGGCGGATGACGAAGAGATAAGTGTGCCTCGTGGTCATTCAAAAAACTGGGAAGAGGGCTTCCGCACGGGATACAAAATTTCACGGAACCGCCTGCGGCGCGCGCAGGCGAAAGGAGGGCGGACGGAATTAGAGAATGAATTACAGCAAGCGTATGACGCTTTAGAGAGGAGACAAAACCGATGAACCGCCTCTCGTTATTCTGACTCGTCTTTATCCTGCTGACGTTGATCGTTTTCTCTTACGCCGTGAGCGCCACTCCAACCGGCACTCCCAAATGCAGTTTCATTAGCTACGTCCATGCTGATCCGGTAGTTCGCGCGTGGTATCCCAACGGTCTCACCAGGGCCGGCGAGGTTCGCTGCCAGGGTAATTTTACAGGGAAAACTTGTAATCCTGATCCGGGCAATCCGACTTCCGACGCCTGGCCGCAACCTCTGGGTGAAGAGTATGCGCCCGGCTGTGTCTTCATCAACAGGTTACACTGTAGCCAAAACAACACTCGACTATCGTACTCCTTACAGTGTGACTACAACGACACCTCCCCATCGTTTCAAGTAAATGTCACTTGCCCCGTAGATTGTGTCCCGTCGAGCAGCGGGTGTTACTCAAAACAAGAATACTGCTACGCCCACCCGGATGACGAAAGATGCGGCGACCCGCAGCCGGACACGCAGACCTGCTGGCCCTCGCCCGTCGTCATTGATATAGCGGGCGATGGCATCTCTCTGACCGACGCGTCTCACGGCGTCAACTTCGACCTTGATGCCGGCGGGAACATCGCCGAGCGGTTGTCGTGGACGACCGTGGGCTCAGATGATGCTTGGCTGGCGCTTGACCGCAACGGCAACGGGCGGATAGACAGCGGCGCGGAACTGTTCGGCAACTACACGCCGCAGCCCGCATCGAGTGAGCCCAACGGCTTCCTCGCGCTGGCCGAATTCGACAGGGCCGCGAACGGCGGAAACCTTGACGGCGTGATAGACCATAGCGACGCCGTCTTCGACAGCTTGCGCCTCTGGCAAGACATCAACCATAACGGCGTCTCGGAGGCGGGAGAGTTGCACAGGCTGTCTGCGCTGGGCGTGGCGAGGCTGGAACTGGACTATAAAGAGTCAAAACGGACTGACCAGTATGGCAACCAGTTCCGGTATCGGGCGAAGGTCAAAGACGCGCGCGGCGCGCAGGTGGGCCGCTGGGCCTGGGACGTGTTCCTCGTCGCCGCGCCTTAGCGAAAGAGGACAAGCAGCCGGGAACCGCCCCGAAGCCCTGACGGACCTTCGGGCGGTTCTCTTTTTGCCCTCGATGAATTAAAGCCCGCCCGCTTGACAACACCCACCGCCCGCAGTTATCAATTCAAGCATCCCTTTGCGATGACCCGGATTCTAAACAGGCGACATAACTTCTCCTCCGCTCAACCAGACTTTTTTAAGAGGACTTCTATGAGACTCAGAAAATTTTTGTGCGCGCTGCTGGCGGCGCTCTTCATCAGCCAGACGCTTCCGCTCACGGCCTCCGCCGACGAAGGCATGTGGCCGATTAACAACGTGCCGAAGGCCGAGATCAAACGCAAGTACGGCTTCGACGTGACGGACGAGTGGCTCAAGAAGGTGCAGATGGCGGCCGTCCGCTTCCCCAACGGCTCCGGCTCGTTCGTCTCGCCCGACGGCCTTGTCCTGACCAACTACCACATCGTCGAGGACTTCGTCGGCGAATTAAGTACGGCGCAGAAGGACTACGCCAAAGAAGGCTTCGTCGCGCGCACGCGTGCGGAGGAGCTGAAGATTCCGAGCCTCGAACTGAACGTGCTCGTCAGCATCGAGGACGTAACTGACAAGGTCAACGGCGCGGTCAAGCCGGACATGTCAGCGGCCGACGCCTTCAGCGCGCGCCGCGCCGCCATCAGCAAGCTCGAAGCCGACTCGCTTGAGAAAACGGGTTTGCGCTCCGACGTGGTCACGCTCTACCAGGGCGGCCAGTACAACCTTTACCGCTATAAAAAGTACACGGACGTGCGGCTCGTCTGGGTGCCGGAGTTTCAGGCGGCCTTCTTCGGCGGCGACCCGGATAACTTCAACTACCCGCGCTTCAACATAGACGCGGCGCTGGTGCGCGCTTACGAAAACGACAAGCCCGTGCGCGTCGAGAATTATCTGAAATGGTCCGACAAGGGCGTGAAGGACGGCGACCTGGTTTTCGTCGTCGGCCATCCCGGCTCGACCCAGCGCCTCAACACGGTCGCGCACCTGGAGCAACTGCGCGACGTGAGCATCCCGCTCGTCATACGCATGCTCGAACGCCGCGAGGCCATGCTGAAGAAATACATGGCGATGGGCGAGGAGCAGACGCGCCAGGCGCAGAACGAATTGAACAGCGTGCAGAACAGTCTGAAAGTCTACCGCGGTCAACTCGCAGGGCTTCAGGACAAGAACCTGATTGCGCAGAAGCGCCAATCGGAAGAGGCACTGCGCAAGGCCATCGCGGGCGACCCGCGTCGTCAGAAGGAGTACGGCGACGCCTGGGAGACGATTGCGACGGCGCACAAGGGGTTTGGCTCCTACGCGCGCGAGCGCAGAATCCTGGATCAAGCCTCGGGCTTTAACACGACGCTCTTCAACTTCGCACGCGCGCTGGTGCGGCTCGCCGCCGAGAACGAGAAGGAGGACGCCGAGCGCCTGCCCGAGTACACGAAAGCGCGCCGCGCATCCTTAGAGCTTGCGCTCTACTCGCCCGCGCCGATTCACACTGACTTCGAGAAACTGAAGCTCGCAGACTCGCTCGCCTTCATGGCCGAAACCTTGGGCGCGGACAACGAATTGACAAAGCGCATTCTCGCGGGCAAGACGCCCGAGGCGCGCGCCGCCGAGTTGATTGACGGGACGAAGCTCAAAGACGTGGACTATCGCAAGCAGCTTGCGGCCGGCGGGTCGAAAGCGATTGCGGAGTCAACGGACCCGATGATTGTGCTGGCGCGCGAGATTGATAAGGAGTCGCGCGAGGTGCGCAAGCGTTACGAGAGCGAAGTGGTCGGCGTCGAGCGCACGGGCTACGGCAAGATCGCGCGCGCGCTGTTCGAAACCGAAGGGACGAAGCTCTACCCTGACGCGACCTTCACGCTCCGCCTCTCCTACGGCGCGGTCAAGGGCTACACCGAGAACGGCCAGAAGCTCGAACCGTTCACGACTATCGGCGGCCTCTACGACCGCTCCATGAAGTTCCAGCAGAAATTCCCGTACAACCTCCCGCCGCGCTGGACCGAGCGGAAGTCCAAGGTTGATTTGAAGGTGCCCTACAACTTCGTCTCGACCAACGACATCATCGGCGGCAACTCCGGCTCGCCCACCATCAACAAGAACGGCGAACTGGTCGGCCTGATCTTCGACGGCAACATCCAATCGCTCGTCGGCAATTTCTACTACGACGAAGCGGTCAACCGCTCTATCTCCGTCGATTCCCGCGGCATCCTCGAAGTCCTCCGCAAGGTCTTCGACGCCAAAGAAATCGCCGACGAACTGACCAAAGGCTAAACGCCAAGAACGAGCGGGCAACACACGGGAGGGCCGGAACCATTTCCGGCCCTCCCAAATTTTTTGGAATAAACATTATATCGGTTTGCAATTGAGTGTAGCCCTGAAGAAAACATCGCACGCTGGAGGCGCAAAGGCGCGAAGAAAACCATTAAGTCTTTCTTTGCGTCTTTGCG
>DATFCB010000153.1:0-5640 GCA_035253525.1 Pyrinomonadaceae bacterium
TCACATCCGCGAGGCTGGCGCGACCGCGTTACAGGAACTCGCCTTCACGCTGCGCGACGGCATAGAGTACGTCGAGTGGGGCGTGCGCGCAGGGCTCGACGTTGACGAGTTCGTCCCGCGCATCTCTTTCTTCTTCAACGCGCACAACGACTTCTTCGAGGAGATAGCCAAGTACCGCGCCGCGCGCCGCATCTGGGCGCGCGTGATGCGCGAGCAGTTCAACGCGAAGAGCGAGCGCACGCTGCAACTCAGGTTTCACACGCAGACGGCGGGCGTCTCGCTCACCGTGCAGCAACCCCTGAACAACATTATTCGTGTCGCTATTCAGGCGCTCGCGGGCGTGATGGGCGGGACGAACAGTCTGCACACGGACGCTTATGACGAGGCGCTGGCGCTGCCGACCGACCGCGCCGCGTTGATCGCGCTCCGCACACAACAGATCATCGCTGAAGAGACGGGCGTGGCGAACACCGTGGACCCGCTCGGCGGTTCCTACTTCATAGAGTCGCTGACGAAGGAGATGGAGGACGGCGCACTCGACTACTTCGCGAAGATTGATGCGATGGGCGGGATGGTCGAGGCCGTCGAGAAGGGCTTCCCGCAGCGCGAGATTCAGGAGTCGGCTTACCAATATCAGAAAGCGGTCGAGCGCGGCGAGCAGACAATTGTCGGCGTCAACAAATACCAGATGGCAGACGAGCCCGCGGAAGTTCCCATCCTGGTGATTGACGAGGGAGTGCGCGACCACCAGGTCGAAAGGCTGCAACAGGCGCGCGACCGTAGGGACCAGGGGATGGTCGCCAACGCGCTTGAGAAAGTAAGACTGGCCGCGCGCTCGGGCGAGAACACTATGCCCGCGACCATAGAGGCCGTGCGCGCTTACGCCACCCTCGGCGAGATTTGCGACGCGTTGCGCGACGTTTACGGCCTCTACGAAGAGCCGGCGTTCTAACTGAGAAGATGATCGTCACACAGATTGAACAACGCACGAGCCTGCGCCGCCTGCTTTTGTCGCTACTGCTTCTGGCCTCGCTCGGTTTAGCGAGCGCCCTCACGCGCGCGGCCGTCCCTCAGGGCGTGCCGAGCGTCGTCATACAGCAGCGCAAAACGGTTCTGGTCCGCAGTGGTAAATTCGCCAGAGACTTCCCTGACCGCAAGAGGGCGATTATCACTTACCCTGTCGTCGTCGGGCCGAGGACTTCGCCAGTGCTGCGTAAGATTCGCGCGTTGTTCGACTTCAAAAATATCTTCGGCTCTTCGCTCGCAGAATACAGGGCGAGCACTTGGCTGTCGGAGTTCGCATACAAGGTCGGCTACAACCGCGACTACATCCTCGACATTACTTTCACGCAGGAAGGCGTTGGAGCCTATCCTGACGGCGGTTATAAGCATTTCGCCATCAACCTCAGGACCGGCGACTTGATTCGCGCGGCGGACGCGTTCGACCCGGCGGCCCACGAAAAGCTCGCCGCGATGGTTGATGCACAGTTGCAAGCAGAAAATCAGGAGACGATCAAGCAGGTGGGGAGCGAAGACAGGGCGTCGGCTGAAGAACTGCTGAAGGACTTGAAATTCACGACCAACAATCTGGACAACTTTGCCATCAACGACCAGGGCATCACTTTTCTGTTCGACGCGGAGTTCCCGCACGCCGTCCAGGCGTTCGAGCCAGGGGGGAGCTATTTTTTCAGCTACGCGGACCTCAAGCCCTACATCAAACCTGACGGGCCGCTCGCAGTCTTTATTCGTTAACGCCATATCATGAGCGACAGAAAAATTCGCGTCCTAGTAGCCAAGCCAGGTCTCGACGGCCACGATCGCGGGGCCAAAGTTATCGCCCGCGCGTTGCGCGACGCTGGCATGGAAGTCATCTATACGGGACTGCGCCAGACGCCGGAAATGATCGCTGCCGCCGCGCTGCAAGAAGACGTGGACGCCGTCGGCGTCTCCATTCTGAGCGGCGCGCACAACACGCTCTGCCCGCGCATCGTGCAACTCCTGCGCGAGAAGGGCCTGGACGACTGCCTCGTCCTCGTCGGCGGCATCGTCCCGCAGGAAGACATCTCGCGCCTCAAGGAGATGGGCATCGCCGAGGTGTTTCTCCCCGGAACATCCACCGAGGACATCGTCTCATTCCTACGCGAGAACGTACGCCCGCGCGAATGACGGAAGAAGAGAACGAAGCTCAGTTGCGAGCCGTCGTCGTAGAGGCCCGCGCCTCAGTCGCCATCGTCCGCCTCAACCGTCCCTCCGAACGCAACGCGCTGTCAGTCGCAACCCTCGAAGAACTAGACTCGACCGTCTCCGCGCTCATCGCGCGCGCGGACCTCAACTCCATCATCTTCACCGGCACAGGAGACGTATTCGCCGCGGGCGCGGACATACGCGAGCTTTCCCGCTTGAGCGTGGGGGCGGCCAAAGAATTCGCCGCCCGAGGCCAGCGTCTCTTCCAGAAAATCGCGGACGCGCGACAGCTCACCATCGCCGCCGTCAATGGCTACTGCATGGGCGGCGGCCTGGACCTCGCGCTCTGCTGCGACGTACGCTGCGCCGCGCCCGCCGCTGTCTTCGCGCATCCGGGCGCGCGCCTCGGCATCATCACGGGCTGGGGCGGCACGCAAAGACTGCCGCGATTAATTGGCACAGCGCGGGCACTGGAGATGTTCTGTACGGCGAAGCGCGTCGAAGCGCGCGAGGCTTACGAGATTGGTCTGGTGAGCAGGATAGGAGAGCCCGTGCTTGATTGCGCTATCGAAATCGCGAAGAGGGGTTGAATGAGTCACCCCCTTTGCGACTTTGCGCCTTTGCGTGAAACTGCTTTTCTCACGCAAAGTCGCAAAGAAAAGCCGAGGCTTTGAAACTGTCCCCTGACTCTTCGCTCACTTCTTGAGGAAGCGCGCGATTCCCTGCCGGCAGTCTTCGGTCATGCGGGCGATTGCGTTAACGTCAACGCCCGACTGAAGCGCCGCGTCGAACGTCATCCCGTCCATGTGATAGAGCAGCCGCTTCGAGAGCATCACCGCCGAGCGGCTGACCTTCTCGAATGAGGCGAGGTAATTTTCCACCTCAGTTTCAAACTCCGAATCCTCGAAGACTCGATTGACGAGACCGATGCGCTCCGCCTCGTCCGCGCCGATTTCCGCGCCGCGGACGATCAACTCGAACGCGCGTTTCTCAGAAACGTTGCGCCTCAAGATAGCCATCACCATCGCCGGGACGAATCCGATTCGGACTTCCGGGTAGCCGAAGCGCGCCGAACGCGCGGCGAGCACCAGGTCGCACGCAGTCGCCAACCCGCAGCCACCGGCCAGAGCGCGCCCGCGCACGGCCGCCACGACGGGCACGCGCACGCGGCGCATCAGCGCGAACAACTCCATCAGCGACTGCGCGTCTTCCAAATTCTCTGTCACAGAGCTTTCGGAGATTTTTTGCAGGGCAGCGAGGTCCGCACCCGAGCAGAAGTCCGCGCCCGCTCCCGTGATGACGACCACGCGCACGTTGTCGTCAGCGTCCGCCTCGCGCAGAGAGTCCTTGAGACCCTTGATGAGGGCGTCGTTGAGCGCGTTGCGCTTTTCGGGCCGGTTGAGCGTGATGAGCGCGACCGCTCCCTCGACCGTGTAGATGACGGCTTGGTTTTTCTTTTTCATCCGGTGGTCATTTCCGGGCGGGCGGCGCAGGCTCAAGGCGAGGCCAGGAAGCTCAGGAGCGCGGCGTTGACTTCGTCCGCCGCTTCGTTCTGGACCCAGTGCGCGCTGTCTTTGATTCTCACTTCGCGGTAGGGCGCGTTGATGAAAGATTTCACGTCGCGCACGGTTTCGGGGACGATGGCGTGATCCTGCTCGCCGTAGATGAAGAGCGTCGGCACGCGCACGCGCCCGTCGCTCAAATCTTCCGCGCCCTTCCTGCGCCTCTTAAAAAACATGGGCCAGAAATTTGCGCGGTAATAATTGATGCCGGCGGTCAGCGCGCCCGGTTCCTTGAGCGCGTTTTTGTAGAAAGCTACATCGGCGTCTGTGAACGTGCCCGGACGCGCCACGGTCTTCTTAAAGATGCGCTCGACGAACGCGTAGTCCTGCGCGCTCATCAGCCACTCGGGCAGGCGCGGGAGTTGGAAGAAGAGCATGTACCAACTTCTGAGCGCCTGGCGCAGAGTCATGTTCTTGCGCCACACTTCTTTCGGCGGGACTTGCATCGTGACGAGTTTCGAGACGTACTCGGGAAAGTGCTGGGCCACGGACCAGGCGATAATTGCGCCCCAGTCGTGCCCGACGACTGCCGCCTGCTGCCGGCCGAAGTGGCGTATGAGGCCGAGCACGTCATCAACCAGCAGGTTTATCTTGTAGTCCTCGACGCGCGTGGGCTTGTCGCTCAGGTTATAGCCGCGCATGTCCGGCGCGACGACCGTGTAACGCTCGCCGAGCGCCATCAACTGCCGACGCCACGAATACCAGCACTCCGGGAAGCCGTGAATCAGGAGGACGAGCGGCCCGCCGCTCCCGCGCTCGGCGTAGTGCAGGCGCACGCCCCCGACCTGCGCGTAACCGTGCCTGATCGAAGGGTCAAGATTTGAGAGCGCTTCACTCATGATAAAGAAGTGATAAGTGATGAGTGATAAGTGATAAGTAAAAGCGATTGTCTTTAACTCATCACTTATCACTCATCACTTATCACTTGTAGCTCATGTGCTTCGTCGTCGGCGATGTCAATGTGCATCCTGAGCAGGGCGGTCGAGAAGGTTTTGCCCTGGGCGTCTGTCATCAGGGAGAGAGTGCCGCCGCCGCCGAGGCTTTCGTGCAGAAGGAAATTCAACGCCGCGAGGTTGGGCAGCTCGAACCGTTCGACCTCGCCTTTGCAGATGCCCTCGAAATGTTGCTTGACGCGCTCGGCCGTCACCTCACGCACGAGCAGCGGGTAATATTCTTCCTTCAGCGCGATGAGGCCGACGTTGGCCGTGTCGCCCTTGTCGCCGGAGCGCGCGTGCGCAAGCTTTGTCAGTTGAATCTTCGTCATGGCCGCCCGAATAGTAATCGCTTCTGCTTCAGCTTTCAATCCCTTCACGCTTCCGAGACCTCGACGCGCGGGGTGATCTCCGTCTTCGGAATCAGCGCGGGCCAATAGGCCACGATCTCTTCGACTTTGGGGCGGCCGCCGGCGAAGCCGGTCACAGCGGGCGGCCCCGTCAGAATCAGCGGCGCGATCTCTTTGGTGAAGCGCTCGACGGCCTGTTTGTCCGGCCCGCGCACGCCGACGCGTAGTTGAACTTCGGCTATGTCCGGCGAAGGCTCACCCGCGAGCCGCCCGTGCGTGGCGTTCGCGCCGACAAACTCCGTCAGCACCTGGTCGAAGCTGAGGCCCAGGCGGTCAAGACGTTCGCGCAGGATTTTGTCCGCCGCGCGGGCCTTGTCGTATGCCTCGGGCCAGGAGTAGACGAGCGTGCCGACGGCCTTGAAGCCCGCGGAGTAGCTGATAGAGACTTTGAAGAACTCCGTCGCCGGGCGGCCCTTGATGCCGAAGACGCGCACGCGGTCGGGTCCGGCGTCTTCCAGGTGAATCGTCGTGAAGTCGGCCACGCAGTCCGGCGTGATGTACTCGTGCGGGTCGCCCATCTCGTAAAGCAGTTGCTCCTTGATGCCAGGCACG
>DATFCB010000154.1:0-2069 GCA_035253525.1 Pyrinomonadaceae bacterium
CGCAAAGAACTGCAAGTCGTGAACGAGTTTTCAAACAGGCTTTAAGTGATAACGAAAAATCGAATCACACGACAGAGGTGTATTGATGAAAGCAATCGTTGTCGAAAGCCACGGCGGGCCTGACGTGCTCGTTCTTCGGGAGGTGGACAAGCCTACGCCGAAGGCCAACGAGGCGCTGGTCAAGCTAGAGGCCACAGGCGTCAACTTCATAGACGTTTATCACCGGACGGGACTCTATCCTATGAAGCTCCCGTTCACGCCCGGCTCGGAGGCGGCCGGCACGGTTGAAGTTGTCGGCGCAGACGTGAGCGAACTCCGCGAGGGCGACCGCGTGGCGTACGCGATGGCCCCCGGAGCTTACGCGGAATACGCAAGCGTCCCGGCTGCGCGGCTGGTGAAATTGCCGGACGGGATTGACGCGCGGGCCGCGGCCGCAGCGATGTTGCAGGGCATGACGGCGCACTACCTTGTCACTTCAACTTACAAACTCAAGCCGGGCGACACGGCGCTCGTACACGCGGCGGCAGGCGGCGTCGGGCTGCTGCTCATACAGTTGGCGAAGCGCGTGGGCGCGCGCGTCTTTGGCACAGTTTCGACCGAAGAGAAGGCGGCGCTCGCGCGCGACGCAGGGGCGGACGAGGTCATCCTTTACACCGAACAGGATTTCGAGGAAGAGGTCAGGCGTTTGACCGAAGGCCGCGGTGTGGAGGTCGTCTACGATTCGGTGGGTAAGACTACTTTCATGAAGAGTCTCGGCTCGCTCGCGCCGCGCGGCCTGCTGGCGCTCTTCGGCCAATCGAGCGGTCCCGTCCCGCCTTTCGACGCCGCGCTTCTGGCACAGAAAGGCTCGCTCTACCTGACGCGGCCCAGCCTGGCACACTACACGGCCGCGCGCGACGAATTGCTCTGGCGCGCGGGCGAGGTGCTGTCGTGGGTCAGCACGGGCGAACTGAGGCTGAGAATCGAGAAAACCTTCCCCCTCGCCGAAGCCGCCGAAGCCCACCGCCAACTCGAAGGCAGAAAGACTACAGGCAAGGTCTTATTAATACAGTGATAAGTGATGAGTGATAAGTGATAAGTAAAAGAAAGAGTTTTTTAACTTATCACTTATCACTCATCACTTATCACTGCTCTATGTTAATCTTGCTTCCTTTTGTGTGAAGCGGCTGTAGATTGAAGAGGTTTGAAAGTATGGCGATCAGTCAAGACTTGTTGGAGATACTGGCGTGCCCTGCGTGCAAGGCGGAGGTCGTGCTGAAGGCGGACGGCAGCGGGTTGAAGTGCCGCGAGTGCAAGCGCGTCTATCCCGTGCGCGACGACATTCCGGTGATGTTGATTGACGAAGCGACCATTGAGGATGAAGAGTCTGCTGGAAAAGCATGAGCCGGACGTGCGCGCCCTGGCGGGCACACCTCTGCGGGATGAGAACGCGCCGCGCCCGCTCGCTCCAGCGCGCTGGGACTGGCGGGAGGTGCGCCGCGTGCTCGTCGTGCGGCTGCGCTCTATCGGCGACACGGTGCTCGCGACCGCCTCGCTCGACGCCCTGCGCAGGTTCCTCCCTCAAGCGCAAATAGATGTGCTGCTCGAAAGCTGGGTCGCGCCCGTGCTCGAAGGCTTCGATTCGGTGGACAACGTCATCACGGTCGAGCGCGGCAGCAACAGTAGCCGCGCTCGCGCCGCCCGCCGGTTGCGCGCCGCGCGCTACGACGTTGCCTACAACCTTCACGGCGGGACGACCGCGACGCTCCTGACGAGGGCGACGGGAGCGCGTCACCGCGTAGGGTACGCGAGCTACCAGTACAGCCGTCTTTACAACCACGCCGCGCCGCCCGCGTCGGAGTTGTGGGGAAGAGAGAAGACACACTCGGCGGAGCAGCAGTTGGCGCTCCTGGGCTGGACCGGAGTGCCCGTGAGCGACAGGCCGCCGACGCGCCTGGCCGTCACGGCAGAGGCCGCTGCGGGCGTCGCCGAGAGACTTCGCGCGGCACAGGTGGACGAAGCAAGACCGCTCGCGCTCATGCACCCGGCCGCCGCCTTCGAGACGAAGCGTTGGGCGGCCGCGAATTTCG
>DATFCB010000155.1:0-2402 GCA_035253525.1 Pyrinomonadaceae bacterium
CATAAGTCATCACGCGCTTCGTCGCGGCGTCAATCAGCGCGGGCTTGTCCGGCAAATCCGCCGCGCGCCGCAATACGAATTCCGCGAGCGGCTGCTCGGAGATGGTCACCTCGTTGTAGGGGCTGCGAAAAATCATCTGGCGCTCCACACTTATACATTAAACGCGGGGTCTGGTGTGAGACTTTCTTTGTAAAATTGTCCGGCGCTCACGCCTTCGCGGGCGTGATACAATGCCCGCGTGATTCCCGAGACGCGGCCATTCCTCGCAAACCAGCCCGTAAACTGCCCCGCGTGAATTGATGACGGAAAAGAAACGTAACGAATCGAAGCGCGCCATACAGAGAGATACGAGAAACAGCCTTCGTGTGGTTTTATGCGGCGCGCGTTTAGTCCTTCCCCTTACTTTAAAGGAGCTGCCATGCACATCTCACAAATCGAATCCGTGTTGGGCGACAAGCCTCTGGTCGAGGAGATAAAATCCCGTGTCGAGTCGGAAGTGGGACTGCCGCGCGCCGACGAGTTCAACGTCAAGAACGCCACCTTGCGCAAGGCCATCGCGGGCGGGCGGCCCGCCGAAAACTTCGCCACGCGCCCGCTCTCCGAGGCCATCATTCTACTCTTCGGCCGCCCGGTCCTGCTCATCAAAAACAACACCTTCGAGGTTCCGCCCTCGGACGAATGGCGGACCAGGCTCTTCCCGACGAAGTCAAAGATCGAGCGTGCCATCAAGTCGGTCGGGCGCATAGAGCTGATGGAGCACCCGAGCTACGACTGGGTGGGGACGGGTTGGATGGTCGCCGAGAACGTGGTCGTCACGAACCGTCACGTCGCGATGCTCTTCGCCGAGCGCAAGGGCAAGAAGTTCGCCTTCAGCCTCAACCCGGAGGGCAAGCTCATACGCTCGCGCATAGATTTCAAGGAGGAGTACAAACAAAACTCCGTCTTCGAGGCGAGTTTCGAGAAGGTGCTCTTCATAGAGGAACTGGGAGGCACGAAGCCCGACATGGCCGTGCTCCAACTGGAAAAGCACGGCAGGCTCCCAGCGCCCATCCCGCTCTCGACGCGTAAGCGAGCGAGCGGGGAATTCGTCGCCGTCATAGGCTATCCCGCGCGCGACGACCGCAACGACTTCGACGCGATGATCAAAGTCTTCGGCGACATCTACGAGGTCAAGCGCCTCGCCCCCGGCACCATCACTGGCTTCAACGATTCGGACTTCATCTTCACGCACGATTGCTCGACGCTTGGCGGCAACTCCGGCTCAGCCGTCATAGACGTTGCGACCGGCGAGGCCATCGGCCTACACTTCGGCGGGCGCTTCCAGCGCAGCAACTTCGCCGTCAAGGCAGAAACCCTTCTGCGCGCGCTGCGCCGGCTGAAGCTTCAGGTCGCCGTCCCGAAGCTCCCGAAGGCGCGGCCCAAGCCCGCGGCCGAAGCGGTGAAAGCGGCCCCAGGCGTGGAGAACTATAAGGACCGCGAGGGCTACAAGGCGGACTTCCTGGGGGCGGGTGCGCGGCGCGTGCCGCTCCCGACCATGACCAGGAAAATGGCACAGGACGCCCTCAAGGTCGCCTCGCAGCCGGCGGGGAAGATGAAGAGCGTGCTCAACTACGAGCACTTTTCGCTCGTCCTGAGTAAGAAGAGAAGGTTCGCCATCTACACGGCCGTCAACGTGGACGGCAACGACCTGCGTTTCATCCCGAGGTCGAAGGATAACTGGACGTTCGACCCCAGAGTCCCGCAGGCGGCGCAGGTGGGCAACGAGCTTTACAGCGACAACGACCTGGATCGCGGCCACCTGGTTCGCCGGCTGGACCCCGTCTGGGGGAGCCAGGCGAAGCGTGCCAACGACGATACCTTCCACTACACCAACAGCTCGCCGCAGCACAAGGATTTCAACCAGAAGGTCTGGAACGATCTCGAAGAATACGTCCTGGACAACGCCGGCGCGCACGAGTTGAAGCTCACGGTCTTCACTGGCCCAATCTTCCGCGCGGACGACCGCGCCTACCGTGGCGCGTTGCTCCCGCGCGAATTCTGGAAAGTGGTCGTGATGGTCAAAGAAGAGACGGGCGAGCTTTCCGCCACGGCCTACATGCTCAGCCAGGCGAACCTCCTGACGGACCTCGAATTCGTCTTCGGCCAGTTTCGGACCTACCAGGTTCCCGTCACACACGTCGAGAAACTGACCGGGCTCAAGTTCGGCAAGCTGCGGAACTTCGACCCGAAGGTCGCGCAGGAAGGAGTCGCCGCCCTTGAGCAGATTGATAACTTCGAGGACATAGAGTTCTAGTTCTTGCTTGAATCCTCTTTGTGTGGTTTCGTGTGTTTATTTGAAGGCCGTTTGAAAACCTGAACTCAACCCCTTTGCGCCTTTGCGGCTTGGCGTGAGTGGTTTTGGT